>JBBIHX010000001.1:0-2622 GCA_037446815.1 Caldilineae bacterium
CTGATACAATTCCATGGAGTCGGTCCACACCGTCAGCACGATGTCGTGTTCGCCCAGTTCGTACCACTTGGCGAACTTGATGGCCGACAGGACGTTGGCGATGCTGGAGATGCCCAGCAGGTCCAGGCGGGCGACGAGGGATTCGGGCACGCCGCGCTTGGCGAGATAGGCCCGCCCGACCGGTTCGTTGAACAGGCGCACCAGGCTGACGCACGCCTCATCGTCAATGGCCATGACCATGTCGGTGTTCTTGATGTTGTGCACCCAGGGCACGTGCTTGTCGCCGATGCCCTCAATGCGATGCCCGCCGAAGCCGTTGAGCAGGAGGGTGGGGCATTGGAGCGCCTCGCTGGCGGCGACCTTGCTGGAGGGGAAGACCTGCTTCATGTAGTCGCCGCAGCCAATGGTGCCGGCCGAACCGGTGGTGAGCACCACGCCTCGGTACTCGTCGCGCGGGCCCATCACCTCGCGCAGCACCTCTTCCATGGCGTGGCCGGTAACCTCATAGTGCCACAGGTAGTTGCCGAATTCCTCAAACTGGTTGAAGATGAAGACCTTGTCGCCCCGCGTTCGCTTCAGTTCCCAGCACTTGTCAAAGATTTCCTTGACGTTGCTTTCGCAGCCGGGCGTGGCGATGACCTCGCCGGCGAGTTTGGACAGCCACTCAAACCGCTCGCGGCTCATGCCCTCGGGCAGGATGGCGATGGATTCGCACCCGAGGAGCGCCGCGTTGTACGATCCGCCGCGGCAGAAGTTGCCTGTGGAGGGCCATACGGCCTTGTGGTAGGTGGGGTCAAACTGGCCGGTAACCAGGCGGGGCACCAAGCAGCCGAACGTCGCGCCGACCTTGTGGGCGCCGGTGGGGAACCACTTGCCCACCAAGGCGATGATGCGGGCGGGCACTCCCGTGAGGGCCGGCGGCAGTTCCACGTAGTTCACGCCGCCGAACCCGCCCCCGAAGGGCACCGGCTCGTTCTTCCACGTGATGCGGAACAGGTTGAGGGAATTCACATCCCAGAGGCCGATGTTCTTCAGGCGCGCCTTGATGGAGTCGGGAATCCGGGAGGGGTCCTTCATCTGGGCGAAGGTCGGGATGATGATGTGCCGCTCGCGGGCCCGCTGGACAGAGCGCTTGAGGGATTCCGGATGGACGGTCAGGTCAATCATGGGCGTTTGCCTCCCCGATGGTGTTGTCGGCGCGCCGCGGTAGAGTGCGCGGCGCGCGGGTTTGTCAGATGTCTGACATATTCTACCATCTGACGAGCCTCGCTGTCAAACGGCGGGAGCGCGGCGCGGCCTCCGCCAACGGTCGGCCTCGGGGCGGCTGCGCTCGCGATGACGGACAGGGGGCGCGCCCCGGTCCGCCACCGCGAGATGGGGCCGACTCGCGCCTACAGGATGCTCGCGCCCAACGCCACGAGGCCCACCGCCCAGCAGTAGATGGCGAAGGGCCACAGCCTGCGCCTTCGGACGAAGCCCAGCAGGAAGTGAATGGCCAGGTAGCCGGAAATGGCCGCGCTGGCGAACCCCAGCGCCAGCGGCAACAGCGCCGTGTCCTCGGGCCCGCGGATGGCGTGCGCCACCTGCGTCAGCCCAGCCCCCAGGATGATGGGCACCGACAGCAGGAAGGAGAATCGCGCCGCCATCTCGCGGGTCAGGCCCCGGAACACGCCGGCCGCGATGGTCAGCCCGCTGCGCGAAAGGCCGGGACAGATGGCCGCTGCCTGCGCCAGGCCGATGACCAGCGCATCGGGCAGGCGCACCACGGTGCGCTTGCTGCGTCGGGGGTACACAACCTCGCTCGCCGCCAGGATCGCGCCCGTGGCGATGAGGAACCCGCCCACCGCCGCCGGCGCCGAGAACAGACCCTCAAAGAAATCCTGCAGAAGGAAGCCAACGACCGCGGCGGGAATCGTCCCCAGGATGATGAGCCACGCCATCCACGCCTGCGGCGTATCCACGCGCCTGCGCCGCACGCTGTCCACCCACGCGCGGATCATGCCCCACAGGTCCTCCCAGAAATACACCACAACCGCCAGGAGCGTGCCCCAGTGCACCAGCGTGTCGTACAGCAGCCCAGGCTCGCCCCATCCCAGCGCCTGGGGAATCAGCACCAGGTGGCCAGAACTGCTCACGGGCAGGAACTCCGTCAGCCCTTGCACGATGCCCAAAATGACGGCCTGCAATGAGTTCATCCTCATCTCCCCTCAACAGATGATGACACCGCCGAGGCGCGATCCATCGGGGCTATCTGCCGCCCTTGCCTTCGGGGTGGTTTCTTCGGCGAGCCTGCTGCTTGCTCCCACGGAGGGCGCGGTTTCGGGCGCGCACCTGTTCGTCGGGAACGCGAAACTCGGCGAGGAATTGCTCTTTGAACGCCAAGAACGTGTCCTCGGCGATGGCCTTGCGAATGTCGCGCATCAGTTGGAGCAAGAAGTGCACGTTATGGATGGTGGCCAGGTGCAGGCCGAGAATCTCGTCGCTCATGACCAGATGGCGCATGTACGCGCGGGAGAAGTGCTGGCAGGTGTAGCAGGTACAGCCTTCCTCAATGGGCCGGGGGTCGCGGGTGTACTGCGCGTTGCGCAGGTTGAGGCGACCCGTGCGGGTGAAGACGGCGCC
>JBBIHX010000002.1:0-89649 GCA_037446815.1 Caldilineae bacterium
TGCTTCGCTTCGCTCGCAATGACACACGAAGAGAGTGTACATGCGGTTCACCAACACAGTTTGAAACCGAATCACGAGCATCACCCGCTTGACATCTCCGACGCCTCGGGCTACCATGCGCGCTGCAATGGCCCGATCGGAGCGCCCTCACACAATCTTTCCCCGCCGGCGCCCCGCCACGCACACGCAGGGGAGGCGACCATGGCAACCTCTAAACGGCACCGGCATGGCCCTCGTGCTACACGGCTGGCTTGGATCCTGGCAGCCCTACTCGTCTCCGCAGCGGCTCTGGCGCTGAGCATCCCCCCAACGCAAGCATGGACGCACTGGGAGCCCATCTCGTCATACAGCTGCCTCAACCCCGATATTGCGGCCGACCCCTTCGGGGACGTTTATGCCGTCTGGGAGCGCGAGCGCGACGGCGAGATATTCCTTGCGCGTCGGCATGGCAGCGCATGGCTTTCGCCCGTCAACCTCAGCAACTCGCCCGCTGCCTCCAGAACACCCCGCATTGCCGCAGACTCGCGCGGATGGCTCCACGTCGTCTGGGCCGAAGGGAGCGAGGGACAGTCCGACATCTACTACACCTGCTGGAACCGCTCGGCCTGGTCCGTGCCCCTCAACCTTTCCCGGTCCGCCGCGGAATCCCTAACCCCTGCCATTGCCGCGGACAGCGCGAACAGAATCCACGTCGCCTGGGTGGACAGGACCGGCACAAACCGCGACGTTTTCTACACTTCCGGAGACGGTGAGGGGTGGAATGCGCCGCTGAACCTGTCCAACACACCCGGACGCTCGGAGGAACCCGACATTGCCGTGGATGCCACCGGCAGGGTGTATGTGGCCTGGCAGGAGGGGATGCCCGCCGCGCCCGAGATTCTGCTCCGCTCCCTGGCAGCCGCCGAATGGTCAGACGTTGTCAACGTTTCGCGCAACCCATCGGTCTCGCGGCATCCGGCCCTCGCAGGCGATCGCACCGGACGCATGGCGCTGCTCTGGGAAGACAACGCCACCGGCACATCGGAACTGCACGTATCTTTCGGGGACGGCGAGGGGTGGACGACGCCCGCCAACGTCGTAACTCTCCCCAGTGGGGCCAGCGCGCAGATAGACGCCCTTGTGGACGCAGACAATGTTCTGCACGTGTTGTGGGATGACCTCGTCGTGGATCAGTGGGAAATCTACTACATCCGCTGGAACGGAACGGCATGGTCCACGGTGCAAGACCTCTCGCACAACTGGGGCTACTCCTTCAAGCCCGCGCTTGCGCTGGATGCCCAGGGGATACTCCACGCCGTTTGGCAGGACTCGGAGCCATTCTTCCCATCGGATGGCATTGTCCACTGTTGGCAGGCTGCCGACGCCCCGCTGCCCGCGTATCCATCCCCCACGCCCACCGCGTCGGCAACGGCCTCTGCCTCGCCTTCGCCTACCGCATCGCCAACGCCATCTCCGACCCCGTCGCCGACCCTGTCCCCAACCCCATCGCCGACCGCGCCCTACCGCCGATACCTGCCCATCATCCTGCGTTTCTAGGCGCCACAGGCGTGCGCACCCTATGGCGCAAGCCGCATCGCCTTCGCGAACGCGTCGGGGAACTCGGGCACGGTGGTCAACTCCAGGTACTCGGCGCGGCTGGCGATCGCCCGTGCCCGCTCCCGCTCGTCCAGCGACACAAGCGCAAGCCGAGCCCCCACCGCCGCCGCGTTCCCCACCTGCTGCACCTTGGCTGCGGGAACCGGCGGGAGAAGCCCGATCTCCAGGATGCTGTCCACGCTCAGGTAGGTGCCAAAGGCGCCGGCGAGAATCACCCTGTCCAAGTCCTGCACACCGATGCCCGCCTCAGCCATCAGCAGGTCTATGCCGGCGCGGATGGCTCCCTTCGCCAGTTGGATGGCGCTCACATCCCCGTGCGTGAGAACGATGGGCGTCCCGTAGCCTGATTCATCTGGCGTCGCCAGGATGAACTCCAGGCCATGATTGCCTCTCATGACGCGCGGGTGATCCGTCAGCATTCGGCCTGATGGCGTGAGAACTCCTGCGCGGCGCAGCGCGGCCACCGCGTCCAGCACCCCCGAGCCGCATATCCCTATGGGCGGCGCATTATCCACCGTCTGCCAGTAGACGTAACTATCATCCACGCTCACCCACTCAATCGCCCCCGATGCCGCCCGCATCCCATGGCGAATGTGGGCGCCCTCAAAAGCCGGCCCCGATGCCGTGGAACAACTGATGAGCCGCGAAGGCGTCTTCAGCACCAGTTCCGTGTTCGTGCCGATGTCCAGCCCCAGCACCACGCCCTCCATATCCGGAATGCGCGTCCCCAGGAGCATGGCTACATGGTCTGCCCCCACGAATCCCGCCACGTTGGGGAGCAAATGCACATACGCGCCGGGCGCAATGGCCAGGCCGATGTCTCGCGCCTTGACATCCAGCGCGGCGCTCTCGGCAGGCACGTACGGAGCCATGCCCAGTTGCCCCACAGGAAGGCCGAGGAACAGATGATGCATGGCCGTGTTGCCCACCACGACGGTCTCCACGATTTCCTCAGGGGCGCGGCCCACTTTTTCGCACAGGCTGCGCGCCAGGCCGTAGATGGCCTGAACCGCGGCCGTCTGCAGTTCCAGCGCCTTCTCCTCGCCGCGCATGGCATAGCCGATGCGAGCCATGACATCATCACCAAACGTGATTTGCGGATTCATCACCCCATCCGCCGCGAGCGAGCGCCCTGTCTCCAAATCCACCAGATGTGCGGCGATCTTGGTGGTGCCCAAGTCCACGGCCAGTCCCAACGGCTTCCGGCCAGGCGCGCCCAGGGCGACAACCTCCGCCCGCCCTCCCGCGCGGCGCACGTAGGCAGTCCCCCGCCAATCTTGCGCACGCACCACCTCGGGCAAGGACTGCAGCACGGCGAAATCCACAGCCACATCTGCGATACCCTGCGCCTCGCTCACCGCATCGCGCAAGCGCACGGCATCGGCTCGCAGGTCTGTGAGCGTCGCGGGCGGCAATTCCACGGGACAGGCGATGACCGGCGGGTTCGGCACCACCTGAACGGCCTCGCCCTCCACCTGAAGTCGCTGCGTGGTGCTGAGCGAATCGGCCGGGACGTACACCTTCACACCGGCCTGAACGTGCACCTGGCACGCCAACCGCATCCCCTCAGCAACGGCATCGGCCCCCAGTTTCTGAATCTCGGTGGCCGACGGCGGCGACACTTCCCCCGCAAGCACGCGCACACGACAGCGCCCGCACGTCCCGGCCCCGCCGCATATGGCCACAAGTGCAACGCCCGCGCGCCGCGCCGCGTCCAGCAATGTCTCGCCCGCGACACACTCAGCGCGGCGACCCAGCGGCTCAAAATCAATCCAGCAAGTGCCCATGGCGCGCCCTCTATAGACCATTCCTGCGGCCCCGGGCCAAGCGGACAAGCCCCTGCGCGCCAAAAGCCAGTACTCCGCCGACGAGCGCCGTGCCCAATTGCGGCCAGCGCATCATGTTGACCATGGCCTGGGGAATGGCGACGGCCGCCACATTCCCGCCAACAGCCACGTGGAGCGGCCAAACGACCAGCGCCGTAACCGCCGCATAGAGCCAGGCGAATTTCACCACCGCCGCGGCGACAAGAGCCAGGATGCGACTCCGCTTCCGCAGCAGGGCGAACATCCCCACAAACGCCGCGTTGCCCACCGCGATGAACGGCATCATCACCCACAGGGGGAGAGGCAGGATACCCCGAAGGGCCGCGCCCACGGGCGTAATCATCCCGACCACCATCGCCTGCCCCAACCCGCACCATTCCAAGGTCAACAAGAGCAGCGCGTTCACCAGCGGGCCGGTAACGTATTGAGGTAGGCCCATGTTGGTAATCGCCAGCGCCGCGGCCAGCGCCAGGGTGAATTTCGCCGCTTCCGCCCAGACCGCGCTCCGATTCAGAGTTACAGACTTGGCTTCCATTGTGTTTACTCCCACCGCGCTAGATGCGCTCTAGTGTAACCGATTTGTTCCTTTGCTCCAACTGGCGGGCGAGTTCTTTTACATAGAGCATCCGCATGGACTCGCCCCGAATCACGTCGGCCACCTGGTTGGGATTTATGGCCGTGCCCACCAGAAAGTGAATCTCATCCGCCGAGAGAAGAATTCGCGCCAGGCGGCTCGCCGCGTCCTCACCTGGAGGCAGATCGTGAATGGTCTTGCATTGTTCCAGGAGGCTCACGGCCTGCCCCAGCGTCAGAATGCCCTCGGTAACCAAATCCACGCCTTCCAGCCGCGCGGTTGGTGGCGTGCCGCGCGCCCTGGAGGGAACGCCCCCGCGCTTGCTGGGCGGCACCCAATCCACCTTGAGTTCCTGGCCCAGCACCCGCGCCGCGATTTGCGCCGTCGTGCCACCGCAAATCACCTTGTAGCCCCGCGATGCCATCAGCCTGCGCGTCGCCTCCTCATCGTGCGCGCGATCCGCGGGAGGGCCTGTCCAGATGATGGCCCGCACCGTGCGCCGCACCCGCATGGCAACTGCCGTGCTGTCGTCTCCGGGCTTGCCGTCATAGAGGCGCATAGCGGTGCTGGACAGCGCCCGCGCCAGACTGTGGGCATCGCCGCCCGTCTGTACCCAGCGCCGAACCGACACCGCGATGTTCTGCCAGCCCCAGCCCAGGCGGTACAGCCCGCCCACCCCCGCGTGCACATATCCGTCGCTGACCATCACCATGTAGTCGCCCTCTTGGAGCGAGAAATGCGCCTCGTGGATGCGCCGCCCTTCCACCTCTCGCTCCGCGCGCGGGATTCCCCAAATCTGCCCGCCGCGGATGAGGATCAGGGGCGGCGTGTCATATTCCACAAGATAGGCGTCGCGCCCGCGTTGCACAAGGAGCACGGCGAAGGTCGCATACGCCAGTTTCCGCACGCTGCACTCCGGCAACGTGGCAACCAGCGTGCTGATCACCTCCTCCACCGACGCGCCCCGCTGGAACATGGACGCGGCGATTTCGGCCGTGAGGGTGGCCATGATATTCGCCTTCACGCCGCTGCCGAGCCCATCCGAAAGCACAACGATGAAGGACTGCGGCGTCGTGGCCACGCGCACGCAATCCCCGCAGAGTTCCTCGCCGTGCTTCGCCAGGCTCTCCCAGGCGATTTCAATGAAGAGCCTCATGGCTCCTGCCCTTCCTCCTCCAGCAACTTGGCGAGCCGCGACAGCATAATCTTCGTATCCGCCGTTGTCTCGCCCAGAAGTTGCGCGATCTCGTGGGCCACGCGCATCTGCTTGATGACCACTTCCTGAGTACGTTGGAGCGTCTCCTCGCGGATGCGATCCAACTGTGCGCGCTGCTGCTCGCGTTCGGTAACATCCCGCAGGATGCCCACGATAAGGTTCTGGTCCTTCACGGCGACGATGGTCTGCTCCACGACAAGGCCATTGAGGGCCAGGCGCTGGCGGATGATGGGGTGGCCGGTTCGGCGCACCGACTCAAACCCCTGCAACACCACCGGCGGGGCGGCCTCGTCCAGCGGGTGGCCGATGACCTGCGGGAGCGAGCAACGGAGCATCGCCTCCGCCGAGGGCGACATGTCCTGGATGTGAAGCCGCGTATCCACCGTGATCACCGGGTCCTGTGTTACGGCCATGATCACCTGGCGCAGCGATTCGGCCCGCTTGCGCGTGTACGGGATGCACATCGTCGCCTCTGCAAGCCCGCGCAGGGTGGCGATGGCCTTGTCGCGGCAGGTAGGATAGCCGCACGCGCCGCAGTTCAGTTCATCCTCGGGCGCATACTTGTCCACGCGGTGGAGTACCTCGCGAATCTGCTCTTCGGTAAACTCCGGCATCGGCACGCTCTTGTCCCGGTAGGCGCGTGCCAGCGACGGCCACTCCTCGCGGGAAGGGAGCGGTTGGGGCTGACGCCGCGCCGCATACTCCAGCACCCTCTGTCGCGCCTGGTACACGCCGATGTCCTTGCCCATCCCGGGGCCGTTGATGCATCCGCCCTCGCACGCCATGAGTTCCACCAGCGACGCCCGCAGGGTTCCCGCCCGAATGCTCTGGAGCACGTCTTCACAGGCGGCCAACCCCGACGTCGTTACGATTTCGCTCGCAAGAATGTCGGTATTCAGATTCGCCGTGCCCACCAGGCCTCCCTCCACGGGAAACACGCGGGCATTGGCGCGTGGAACCTCCTCGTGCTCATCGGGCGGCGCAGGCAAAGACACGCCGCTGGCCCCGAGCCATTCCGACAGTTCCTCATAGGTCAGTGCCGCGTCCATCACGTCCTGGACTGCCTCGTCGTGAATCTCACCCTTCTTGGCGAAACACGGGCCGATGAAGACCAGGCAGGCCTCCGCCCCGTACCGTTCGCGAAGCCAGCGCCCGTGGGCGATCATCGGCGAAACCACAGGCGCGAGATGCGGAATCAGGTCCGGATAGTATATCTCAATCAGATTCACCACCACCGGGCACGAAGACGTGATGACCGGATGCCGATCGGGCATAGCCTCCACCACTTCCCGGTGGGCCTGCCCCACCATCTCCGCCCCGAAGGCCGTCTCATGCGCCGCGGAGAAACCCAGCGCCTGCAGCGCCTGCTCCATCTGCACGAAGGACTGGATGCCAAAGTAAGCCGGGGCCGACGGCGCGACACTGGCGACTACCGTTCGGCCCGACGCCATGGCCTCTCGTACCAGGGCGCGATCGTCGCGCACGCTCTTAGCCCCCTGGGGGCACGCGCGCACGCACGACCCGCACACAATGCACAACTCCGGCACCACCTGCGCCTGTCCGCCCTGCACCCGCACCGCCTTCACCGGGCATGTGCGCACGCACCGATAGCAGTCGCGACAGCGCGCGACATTCGTACTCACCACAGAGTGGGTCATGCCTGCTCCTCGCCGCGCAGCCGAGGCAGAATCTCGTTCTCAAAGAATGACTCGGCTGACAAGAAATGAATCTCGCGGTACTGTTGATCCTCAACCTTCACAGAAATGCCTTTGGAGCACTGCTCCATGCAGAACGCGCCCACAAGGCGCACCTTATCGCTCAGACCTCGCTTCTCCAGGATGCGTTCCAGGTCGGCGGCGAACTCATCCGAGCCGCGCACGCTACAGGAACTACCGACGCAAATGGTAACGGTAATCATCGCAGCCTCCTTGATGCGAGATTATGTCAACTCTATGTTGCGCTGCGCCTTAGGACACCGCCTAATGTAGCACGAATTGGCGCAATTGGCAAGTGGGTTCGTGAAAGGCAGCACAAATTCGTGAGGCGATAGCGGGAGAGGCTGGCGGGGAAGGCTAGCGCGGTTGCGGCGGCCACAAACAGGCGCCTAGCGTCTTCACGGCCAGGCGCGGGCAGAAGCAGCAGAGAGGAACCGCCGAACAGGACTCTTGGCGGCGACACGACGAGGCAAGGCAACGCCCTTGTTGCCTTTGGGCAGACTACCGCGCCGCCAGAGTGGATGATTTACTTCAACATCGCCCAGGCCCCGCCCAGAGCGGCAGCCGCGACGAGGTTGAGAATGGCCGCTACGGGGCTGCCCAACGCGAAGTCTATCACCGTGTACAGCACGGCCAGGCCCGCGCCGAGCAAGAGGCCTGTCTTGGCCGAGGCGATGTTGCCCTTGCGCAACGGCTCATAGGCCAACCCCAGGACTACGGCTAGGGCAATCAGTGCCGTGAAGAACCCGATGACGCCTGCGTACATCATCCCCAGCGGCAGCGTAAACGCATAGATCACGGCGGCCACCAAGATGAGACCATTCACCGTTCTTAGCGACTTCCCCGCGGGCTGGGTCGCGCTCGGGGCCACCGGCCCTGCCGGTGCATTCGGCGCAGCCGCAGCCACAAGCGCCGCGCCGCAAGACTCGCAGAACCTGGCGTCATCTCTGTTTTTCGCACCGCAGTTTGGACAATACGCCATGACCCTACCTCCTCATCACATGCAATGGCTTTGTACACCCTGTGTACTCATGCCCACTGACGCCGGACTGACAATCGGCCTGCGGGACCCCACCGCGTTCCTCGGCGCGTCGCTGCCGCATCGTGCAACCCAATGGCTACGGCTCGCACGCGTCGGTTGCCCCCTCCTCATCCGGCTGTGCGGGCTCCTGCAAACTCGCCATTCGCCACAGTTGCGCCAGCAACTCTTGCGCGTCGGCGAAGGAATACTCGGCGTTGTCCGCGACGGAATACAGAGAGCCGCGCATTTCGTTTGGGCATTCTGTGTCTACCAGCAACCGCAAGATAAACGTCTGCGTTCTTCGCATGCCGCACCCGCTGCAAGGGATTCGCCTCGCTTCCAGAGCGCATCGATAACCGTCCGCGCCAATGCGCGGATCGCACGTAGCCGTCCGTGCCGCGACGGCTCGCCGCATCGCCTTGGTCGCGACCAGAGGCAGCCCCAACGGACCTCGCAACCGCGTCGGGAATTCACGTCTCGGCGCTACTGTAGCCCGTCGGACTGACACTCGGCTGACAGGCAGACCCCGCCTACGGGGTCGCCGTGCCCTGCTCATCTCGCAGCAGCGAATGGTACAAACGGCGGAGGGGTTCCTGCGGGGTGGTGTTCAACTCCTCACGGAGGGCCTGTTCCAAAGTGCGGTACAATCGCAGCGCGCCGGCCCGATCATGGAGGGACATGCACGCCTCCATGCCCAAGAGAACGGCCTCTTCTTGCCATGGGTCCATTTCCAGAATCCTGTGGCAGGCATCCAGCGCCGCCTCAGCCTGGCCCGCCTCCATCCGCGCACGAGCAGCGCCGTACAGCGCGCTCATGTGCAGACGCCGCAGGCGCTCACGCGGCAGCACAGACCAATCCGCATAGATATCATCGGGGAAGAGGTCGCCCTGGTATATGCAAAGAGCGGCTTCCCAGTCCTTGGCTCGCACCCGCGCCTCAAACTCCTCAAAATCCACAACGGATTCCGATGGAAGAGTCAGAACAATCTGTCCTTCCTCCAGGCGCAGATACTGCGACGGAAACTTGTCCGGCAGGCCCGGCTCCAGGGCGCGGCGCAGCGCCGATGTCGCCTGGTGCAACAGCGCCTGGGCAGAATCTGGCGGCTTGTTCGGCCACAGCGCTTCCACGACCTGATCCCGCGTCAGGGTACGCCTATGCGCCAGCAGAAGCATACGGAACAGTTCGCCGGCGCGCCGTTGCCGCCACGCGTGCGCCGGAATCGCGCGCCTGTCCCGCCGCACCTCAAAGCGGCCCAGCGTGAAGACCTGGAGGGGATGAGCGGGAACACGGGCAAGGTGTTCCAGCAGGTCAGCCGTCAGCGCCGCAATCTCAGCGTCCGAGTGCCGCGCGTATGCGGCGACGAGAGGATAGACCGTCGCGCGCTCCTGATCCACGAGAAAGCCGTAGTTCCCCTGGGTGATGCTTCTGGCCGCGTCTCGCCACGCGGCTGTGGCTTCGGCCCGCCCCTGCTGATGCAGAAGGGCCGCAAGAAACAGCCGCGCCCGCGCCAGGTCAAACGCTGCACCTATGGTTTGCAGCAACTGAACGGCCGCTCGCCAGTCCGTTTCCGCAGCCAATGCATCGCCCAGTTCCCACGAGGCGCGCCCGCGCTCAACAAGCGCCATGCCCTCAAGATGCAGATACTCGGCGCGGGCGGCGATCGTCGCGGCGTCGTTCGCCCACTGGTGCGCGGCAGACGCATTGCCACACGCCCGCTGCAGGCGACTCATTCCCAAGCGCACAAGGACATTCACGCTGATCTCGCCGGTCTTCGTGCCGATAGAGTGAGCCTGAGCGTAGAGCGCCTCGGCTTGTTCCAAGTCGCCCCTCTCCTGCGCCAGGAGCGCCGACAGGCAGCACCGATACCCCTCCAGGGCGGACCCAGGAGGGACCACTGCGCTCAACCGCGCCACGGCCTCGTCGGCCAGGCGCCACTGGCCCTTCAAGCAGTACACCCACCCCAGGATGATGAGGGCAAAGGGGACAAGGTCGCTGGCATTCGCCTCGTCGGCGAGACGCAACACCTCGGTATCCGCCGCCACCGCCAGGTCAAACTGACCTCGCGGCATGTACACGCCCGCTGCCAGGTTATGAAGCCCCCGAAGCAACGCCAGCCGATACCCCAACTGGCGGCTCAAATCAATGGCTTGGCGATAGTACTCCTCACCCGCGTCCAGATCGTCGGTCTCGGTGGCGCACAGTCCTAGCAGCAGCAGCGCGTCAACGCGGGCTGGCGCGTTACCCCCCGACTGGGCCAGCACCTCCTGCCCCAGCGCTTGCGCTTCCGCGTAGTGGCCCAGGCGAAAGTGAAGCAGGCCAATCCGAATCAGCGCCGCAAGCGTTGCCGGTAGGTCATCGGCTGCGCGCGCCTGCCCAAGAGCCTCGGCTGCCCGCTCCATCGCTTGTGCAATGTCGCCCCCGGATTCCAGCCGAACGCTCGCCTCAAGGAGGTCCGCAACCGTGCGATGGATGTCCATGTCCCAGCCCAGAACCCAAAACCCAGAAGACAGCCCAATGCACCACGGGAAGACAAGCAGAGGGGCATGCTTGTGAAGGGAATCTGCTCGTATTCCCTGACCCACCCTGCGAGTGAAGGCAGCCTCGCATTCCGACACCCGCTTCCTCGCGGCGCAAGTATAGCGCAGCGGTTATCCCGCGTCAACGCCCTCCGAACGGCACCGTAGGGCTCTGGAGCGCGGCGCGCTGGCAGGTCTCGCAGCCCACAACCCTTCGCTCCGGCGGATCAGCGCCTATCGCAGTTTGGCAACATCGGCCTGTGCTCTGGCCCAGGCCGCGACAAGCGACTCATCGCATTGGGTAGCCGACGCGAGTTCGGCATCGGCGCTTGCCGTGTCCCCCCGCATCATGTAGGCAAGGGCCAGGGCGAAACGTGCGCGAGGCCAGAGCGGCACCTGTCGCGCCAGGTCTTGCGCAAGTGCCACAGCCTTGTCCAGCGCGGCCGAGGAATCGGACGACGAGCCTCGGCGAGCCAACGCCAGCCCCTTGCGGATTTCCAGGCCAATCACCAGCAATGAGGCCTCATCCTCTCCCATTTGCTGCCCATACCCCGGCAGGAGCGCGCCCACAGACTCATAAGCGGTAAGCGCGCCCTCCACATCGCCTTGCCGCAACGCAACGTCGCCCAGGGCCTGCTGCGCGCTGGCGCTGTTCGGGAATGCAGCCAGGGCGGCCTGGAACTCGCCGGTGGCGGCGATGAACCGCTCCCTCGCGTACTCCACTTTTCCAAGCAACTCATGGGCCAGCGAGAGAAGCAGCGGCGGGTTGTTTGGAGCCGCCAGCACAGCCTGCACCTGCGCCTCTGCCCCATCCAGGTCGCCCTGGCGCAGCAGAAAATCGGCGGCGAGGAAATGGGCCAGCACGTCGGCCGTTGGAGATGCCGCAAGTTCCGCGTAGATGGCAGCCGCCTCTTGCGTGCGGCCCCGCGCCTCATAGACCGAGCCCAGGCCCGCCTTGTACAGCGCGGAACCCGGAGCGGCAACAACCGCGGATTTGAGCGCCTGCTCCATATCACTCAGGTTGCAGCGCCGGTACGCCACGCGCGCTATGCCGTAGAGCGCGTCGGCGCAGTTTGGGTTCACCGCCAGCGCGGCGCGGTACTCCGCTTCGGCCTCGGAATCGCGGGCGGCCGCCAGGTACAAGTTGGCAAGGGCCACGCGGCTCTGCCAGTCCTGCGGGTCTAGCGCCACAGCCTTCTGATACTCCGATGCAGCCCTGTCCACATCGCCCAGCAGAATGCAGAGGGCGCCCATCTGACGGCGCAACGGTGCGCTGTCGGCGATCTTTGCCTGCTCGGCGTAGGCCGCCAGCGCGTCTTGCAGCCGCCCCATCCGGGCATAAGTGTCTCCCAATCCTGCATAGGCAATAGCGGATCGCGGGTCCGCCGCGATTGCCTTCTGATACTCCGCAATGGCCGCCTCGTATTTCCCCTGCTGAAAATACGTCCCGCCCAAGAACGCCCGCACATCTGGATCATCCTGGAGCGCCAATGCCTTCCTATATGCTTCGGCTGCCTTGTCCCAGTCCTGCAGCCGCCAATAGGCATTCCCCAGCGCGGTGTGGTATGCGGGGACATCTGGAGCGTACCGAACCGCCAGCGCGTGCTCGGACACGGCTTTCTGGTGCTCGCCCAGGTCGGCATAGACCAACCCCAGCGAGTAGTGAGCCTCGGCCATGTCGGCTTGCAACGCGATAGCGGCCTGCAGGTACTGCGCCGCAACATCCAGTTGCCCCTCCAGATAGCTGAGATTGCCAACCAAGTACAGCGTGCTGGGGTCTTGCGGCTCAATTGCCAACGCCTGCTCAAACTCGCGGATTGCAGCCTGATAGTCCTCCTTCTCCGTGTAGATGAACCCCAACAGCAAGCGCGCCGACGGGTCGCATGAGGACAAGGCGGCCGCCTGACGGAGGGCGGCGACAGCCTCATCGATCCTGCCCTGCTCCTTGTACAGCAGGCCCAGCAGGAGGTGCGCGTTGGCATCCTTGGGCCAGCCAGTAGCCCAGGCTTTGTACTCGGCTTCCGCCCTGTCTAGTCTTCCGCTCCAGTAGTAAGCATTCCCTAGGCCCCAGCGAACGCGATGGTCATCGGGTTTCAGTTTCCCCGCGGCCTCGTATTCCGCAACAGCCTTGTCGTACTCACCCGCCGCGACATAGGCATTCGCCAAATCCAGGTGCGCCTGGAACGGGTCCGGCGGCCTCTGGCTGGCGGCCTTCGCGCGCAGCCCAACGGCCGTGCGACGCGAGTTCTCCGCCTCGGCGGCCAACCCCATCAGCGACTGAGTCGCTCCCAGAAGCTCATAGGCATCGGCCCGGTCCGGTGCGATTTCCACAGCCTTCTGGAACTGCGCCAGAGCCTTCTCATGCTGACCCCGCTGGCGATACAGGTCGCCGAGAAGCAGATGCCCATCGGGCAGGTCAGGCCTGAGGCGCACGGCCTCCTCAGCCTCAGCGATGGCAGCGTCCAGTTGGCGTGCGGGCGTGCACAGGTCTGCCAGGACAATGGCCAGGTTGTAGTGCGCCTCATACGAATCGGGCTTCAGCGCCAGCACCTGTCTGAGGTCGGCTGCCGCCTCATCGGGGCGGCCCAGCGCGTACAGCGCCGCTGCGCGCTGGAAGTACACCGTGTCCACGCCAAGGATGGCCGTGCCGCCCGACGCGGAATGGCCGACGGCCTTGTCAAACATCATCAGAGCATGCTCCATGTCGCCATTGATGTAAAAGGCCATTCCCAAGATCGCAGACGAAACGTAGGCAACCTGTTGCGGGCCGTTCAGCGCGAACACCTCAAAGTCCGTCAGGGTTGCCGGCACCCGCACGAAACGGGCCACATCGCTCAGCCCTGCTTCGGGCGCCCCCACAAGCCCGCCCGACACCGCGTACAGCAGCGACCGACCGATGAGGGGCAGGCCAAGGGCTTCGCGCTGCAGGCTCGGGACGCGCAGAGGCTCGGCCCTCATGCTGACGCCGCGCGCGTCGTACCACCCCCAAATGACGAGCGTACCCTTGCGTGCTGCACCCGCGGCGCGTGCTTCCGCAGCATCTTCATAAGCCTCCTTCGTCCGCACCACGCGAACCGTAGTCTCCAGGCCCCGAAGTTCGCTTTCCAGATACTGCTCAAAGTGCCCTGCGAAATCCACCCACGCAAGGCTTGCGTCGGTGCGACGAAAATCGGCAAGAACCACAATATATCCGCTCGGAGGACGCAGGCGGTTGTAGCCCGACCACGTGCCCCAGATGAGTCCCGCCGCTGCAATCACACCGAACAGAACAAAGGCCCGCCTCCGGCGAACCCCTCTGGGCGTCCGCAGTGCCACGTAGAGAGCCAGTCCCGCCCCCGCCAAGAACAGCGGTGCAATCACGTAAGGAAAGTACTTCACCAAAGGGGCTATGGGCGCCACAATCGCCTTGAACAATTGGCCGACGATCTGGTACGCAGCGAACAGGATGCTGATGATGCCGAGGATCATCGCTAATCGGCTGCGAAAATCGGTAGGCGCATGATCCACTGAGGGCGCCGTCTTCCCCGCCAGCGGCGCGATGACACCGATCGCACGCGCCAACTTCACGAGCCAGTCTTCCTTGGGTCTAGGAGGGGCAGCCTCATGAGGAGCCTCAGGCTTGGCCGCCAGCGCCGTGCGGAACGCCTGTGCCAGTTCTCCCGCGCTTGCGAAACGCTCGGCAGGGTCCTTCGCCAGCGCACGCAGGATCACCTGCGCCGCCGGTTCCGCGAGGTCGGGCCTGAACTGCCGCGGAGACTGCGGGGGCACAGTGCGATGCTGCTCCAGCACCGCCGTAGACGACGCGCCTTGAAACGGAACGCGCCCGGTCGTCATTTCGTACAGCAACACGCCCAGGCAGTAGATATCGCTGGCGACGGTTACCGAGCCGCCTGCCGCCTGCTCCGGCGATGCGTACGTAGCGGGAATGGCATCGGCAACACCCACTCGGGCCAGCGTCCTTCCGACGCCAAAGTCGGTAAGGATAGGATCACCCGAAGCGGTGAACAGAACGTTGCCGGGTTTGACCGCGCCGTGAACAACCCCATGCGCGTGGGCGTAGTCCAGCGCCGCAGCAATCCCGTCCAGGATCCGCGAAACCTCCAGGAGGGGGAGGGTTGCGCCGGCCTGTCGCAACTCCGCAAGGCGGTCGCGCAAGGTGCCGCCAGCCAGGAACTCGGTTACAACGAACGCGCGACCGTCCTCCAGACAATCAAAGTCGTAGAACGGGACGATGTTCGGATGGCGCAGCGCGGCGATTCGTACGGCTTCAGAGCGAAACGCCTCCAGGAAAGCCCCACCGGCATGCCCAAGGATCACCTTGACGGCAACCCGCCGGTCCAAGACGGGATCCATTGCCTCGTAGACTTCGGCGCGATCGCTGCGGTGAACGAGCCGGGTTGCCACATATTTGCCCAATCGCTGCACGCCCATTTTGCATGCCCTCCCATGCAAGGGGAACCTATCCGCGCCCAGGCTGGTGTGGCTGGTCCACCGCACCCTGCCGATGCAGCAGCGTGGATGATACTCACCATAGCACGAACACAACAAACCGTCAAGGCGCGCACGCCACGCCGCGCCGCTGCGCCCAGGCGTCCTCTGGTACTGCCATTGCGAGGGCACGGAGCGCCTGAAGCAACCCCTGGGAACTGTCATTCTGAGCGGCGAAGCCGCGAAGAATCTAGGCCACCGAGAGGCTTCGCCTACATCCCAGCATGGCACAGGGAGAAGCAACGTGCGGGCCACCCAACACAAGCCGAACCCGGCTCACGTTCTCTCAAGTCGGTCCCAAAGTCTGTTGGTGGCTGTCATTGCGAGGGCACGCAGTGCCCGAAGCAATCCCCGGGGCGTGGGGTTGCTTCGCTTCGCTCGCAATGACACACGAGGAGAGTGCGCCTACGGTTCCCCAACACAAGATGAAACCGACTCCTTCCCTCGGCGCGGTTGACGCCGGCGCTGCGCATCCGCTATAATTGCCACGACAACCCATCCAAACCCTGCACAAAGGAGGTCTTCCCATGACGCTCAAAGGAAAACGGGTCGCCGTTCTGGCCGAAGAGATGTATCAGGAATTGGAACTCTGGTATCCCGCCTTGCGCATGCGCGAGGCCGGCGCCGAGGTCAAAATCATTGGAACAGGCAGCAGCCCCACCTATGCATCCAAGCACGGGTACCCGGTTACCGTAGACATAGCCGCAGACCAGGTGTCCGTCACCGAGTTTGACGCCGTCATCGTCCCCGGCGGCTATGCCCCCGACCGTATGCGCCGCTACCCTGCCCTCCTGAAGTTGGTGCGCGAGGCGTTCGAGCAGGGCAAAGTCGTGGCCGCCATCTGCCACGCAGGTTGGGTGTTGGTATCCGCGGGCATCCTCAAAGGTCGGCGGGTAACCAGCTTCTTCGCGATCAAGGACGATATGATCAACGCCGGCGCGACTTGGGTTGATGAGCCGGTGGTGCGAGACGGCAATCTCATCACATCCCGCATGCCCGACGACCTGCCCTACTTCTGCAACGCCATCATCCAGGCGTTGGGCGGCGGCGAGGTCAACGCCGAAATTGTAGAGACGACCACGGCCAAAGAGGCCCTCGCCATCGCAGTCCGCGCGGAGGAGCAGGCCGCCGCCTTCTACAAGGCCGCCGTCCGCCGCACGCGCGACCCCGAGGCCAAAGCCATGTTTGAGGAACTGGCAAAGGAAGAACTCGCCCACAAAGCGCGCCTGGAGAAAGAGTACGCACACCTCAGCGGCGATCCCAACTGGGCGCGGTACGAACTGTGGGGCAACCTGTAGGATGCGCATCACATCCGGCATCTGTGGAATCGCAGCGGCTCGCGCTGGGCCCGGCGGGCGAGCACTGCCCCCCGCCCATGAACCCCATCGCCCGCTGAGGGGTAACTCTCACAGAGCACACGGAGGGTTACGGGGTGATTGAGATCGCAGTCCGGGTAACAAACTTCCGCAAGCAATACGGCGATTTCGTCGCCGTAGACGGCATAAGTTTTGAGGTGCGGCGGGGGGAAATCTTCGGCCTGCTGGGCCCCAACGGCGCGGGCAAGACCAGCACCCTGGAGACGCTGGAGGGGCTGAGACGCGCCGACGGCGGCACGCTCAGCGTGATGGGAATAGACCCCACGCGAGAAGCCCGCAAACTGCGCGATATCATCGGCGTGCAACTCCAGACCTCGGCGTTGCCCGCCAACATGACGGTGGGCGAAGCCATGCGATTCTTCTGCGCCTACCACGGCGTCCCCGAGCGCCCAGACCTCATCCGGCGCATGGGCCTCGCCGAAAAGACCTCGGCCCAGTACGCATCGCTATCCACCGGCCAGCAGCGGCGGCTGGCCCTGGCCCTCGCCATCGCCCACAACCCGCCGGTGGTATTCCTGGACGAGCCGACAGCAGGGCTGGACGTAGCCACGCGCGCTGAATTGCACGAAATGGTGCGCGAACTCCGGGCGGCGGGGACGACCATCGTCCTCGCCACCCACGACATGGCGGAGGCCGAGAAGTTGTGCGACCGCGTCGCGATTCTCCTCCGCGGCAGGATCGCTGCCATAGGCACCCCGCGCGAACTCACCGCGACCGGCTCCGGGTTGACGAAGGTCTCCGTCCGCACCGAGAGCGGCAGCCTAACGCGACTCGCAACCGCGCTCCCCGGCGTGAGGCAACAAACCGTCCAGGAGGACTACATCGTCTGTTTCACCACGGCCATTGGCCCGACGCTTTCGGCCATTCTTGCCCACATTGAAGCACAGGGCGACTCCCTGGTGGATCTCCGCGTGGAGCGGCCATCGCTGGAAGAACGATTCCTGGAGATCACAAACGCCGGAGGTCCGCGATGAGAGCATTCATCAATCACTTCGCCTTTGAATTCCGCACCGGCCTGCGCAACAAGGATCTGCTTCTGCTCAACTACCTGTTCCCCCTGGGGTTCTACCTCATGATGGGCGTGATGATGGGCCAAATCAACCCGCTGTTTGTGGAGACCATGATACCCGCCATGGCCATCTTCGCGGTCCTATCGGCCACCATACTGGGCCTGCCGAACCCCCTGGTGGAAGCGCGCGAGGGGGGTATCTTCCGCTCGTTCAAAATCAATGGCGTGCCGGCCATCTCCATCCTGAGTATCCCGGCCCTGACGACGGCCTTCCATGCGGTTATCGTGGCATTCGTCATTGCTCTCACGGGCACGCCGCTGTTCAAAGCGCCTGCCCCCGTCAACTGGTTTGCTTTCGCGCTGCTGTGCCTGTTGGCAGCGTTCACGTGCGCCGGAGTGGGTGCGCTCATCGGCGTAATCTCTGCGAACACGCGGGTTACCATCCTGTGGTCCCAACTTATCTACCTGCCCTCCATTATGCTGAGCGGGATGATGGTGCCCACAACGATGCTGCCCGCCGCGCTCCGTAAAGTGGGCCTTTTGCTCCCGCCAACGTACGCCCTCCATGCATTTCAAGGCCTGTCGCAGGGGCAGGCGACAGATGTCAACCCATGGGCTGCCGTGGCGATTCTGATCGCGGGAGGCCTTCTCGCCTTTGACATGGCCCTGTATCTGTTCAGTTGGGATCGGCAGAACGCGACGCGGCGGGGGCACCCGGCGATGGCGCTCATTGCGCTTGTGCCGTACATCGTGGGGGCCCTGGCGTTCTAGCCCAACGCGCCCCTCCCATCCGCCGCGCATCGCGTTGCCGCGTTCGCTACGGTGAGTTTCGGCCAGTCTCTTGCCATGCAGGCGCGGAGACGATCCAATCCGACGGCAAGCAACACATCATCCCGGAGCCCCCGACGCCGCCAGCCAGACCCATCGCAGCGAGGACACCGAAGGAGGCTACAATGCCTGAATACCCCGACATCTACATCCTGGCCCGCAGCATGAACGAGGCCCTCGCGGGTCTGACCATCGCCGACGCGCAGGTGAATCAGCCCAAGTGCCTCAACCTGCCGCCCGATGAGTTCTGTCGGGCCATCGTCGGACGCACGTTCCGCGAGGTCAGCCAGCGGGGCAAGTGGGCGCTCGCCGCGCTTGACGGCGACCTCACCCTTGCCCTCAACCTCGGCATGGGCGGCGAAGTGCGCCTGCACGGCCCCGCCGAAACGCCCGACCCCACTCGCGAGCGCGTAGCGTTTCGCTTGTCCGACGGCCGCCAACTGTGGGTGCACTTCTGGTGGTTCGGCAACGTGCACCTCATCCCCACAGGGCAGTTGAGTGCGCACCCCCAGATTGGCAAAATCGGCCCCGACCCGATGGCAGACGACTTCACCCCGCAGCGCCTCGCCGACATGCTCCGAGGCAGACGCGGCGCGATCAAGAAGTACCTGCTGGACCAGTCCTTTATCGCCGGCATCGGCAACGTGTACATCCAGGACATCCTCTGGAATGCGCGGCTGCACCCGCTCCGCGCTGCGAACACCCTCACGGATGCCGACGCGGAGCGCCTGCACGCCGCCATTCGCCAGGTGCTGGCCGAGGGCATCCGCTGGGGCGGAGGCCCGGGCGAGCAGGACATCTGGGGGAACAAGGGCACGTACCATGAGCACCTTCTCGTAGGCTACCGCACCGGAAAGCCCTGCCCGGCCTGTGGCGCACCGATTGAGGAACTGCGCGTCGGCTCCACCACCAGTTACATCTGCCCGCGATGCCAGACCTGATTCGGCGCAGAGCGGAGAACGATCAGATGGCATTGATACTCCGAAACGCGCGCCTCATCACACCCATAGCCATCGTGGACCGCGGGACCGTCGTCATATCGCAGGATGGCCGCATCGCCTACGCCGGGCCGGCCGAGGGCGCGCCCGACTCCGCCGGCGACTCGCTGAATCTGGAAGGCTTCACCCTTACGCCGGGTTTCATAGATATCCACACCCACGGCGGCCACGGCGTAGCCTTCGGAGCCAGCGGCGATGCCCGTGGCGAACTCCGCGCGTACTCCGAGTGGGCGGCGGGCCATGGCGTTACCGCCTTCCTTTGCTCCCTCGCCGCTCCCGATGCGGATGCTCTATTCCGCCTCGTGCGCGCCTACGCCGATGCGCTGGACACGGAGTTGCCGGGCGCGCAAGCCCTGGGCATCCATCTGGAAGGGCCATTCCTGAACCCGGCGAGGAAGGGCGCATTCCCCGCCTCATGGCTCCACGCCCCCGCCGTAGACGAGGCGGAACGCCTGCTCCGTGCGGGCAGAGGCCGCATTCGCGTCGTAACCCTAGCCCCCGAACTCCCCGGCGCCATGGCTGTCGCGGCGGCGTTTCGGGAAGCCCGCGTTGTCGTCGCCATGGGGCACACGGATGCGGACTACCGTGCCGCCGCCGAGGCGCTGAGCGGGCCCTTCTCGCACGTAACCCACGCCTGCAATGCTATGCGTGGGTTGCACCACCGCGAGCCCGGCGCCCTGGGCGCGGTGCTTGCATCGGACCGCGTGTCTGCCGAACTCATCGCGGACGGCGTCCACGTGGACCCGGGCGCGATGCGGATACTCCTCCGCTGTCTGGGGCGCCGCCGCATCATCCTCGTAACCGATGCCGCGCCGTGGGCCGGCCTGCCCGATGGGGAGTACGAGTGGCTGGGGCAGTCGGTGCGCGTGAGCGGCGGGCGGGCGACGCTCCCAGACGGCACGCTGGCCGGAAGCACCGCAACCCTGGACGTTTGCATACGGACCGCCGCGGGGCAGATGGGCATTGGCTTCGCCGACGCCGTGCGCATGGCGACGCTCAATCCCGCCCACGTGCTGGGCTTGCACCGACGCACGGGGCGGCTATCCGTCGGCGCGGACGCGAACCTGGTGGCGCTGGATGCGGACGGAAATGTTGCAATGACCTTCGTACGGGGCAAGAAGGTCTACGACCGGGCGCTCACGTAGGGAATCGTCATCGGCCCTTCAGGTAGGACGCAGATGGTGGCGTCCGGGCCGTAACGTTGCAACAGATGCGCCACAGTGCCCTCTACAGACTCGCAGGGGTGGAGCATAACGCTGCGCAACGCATCGGCATCCAGGTAGTCGCTCTTCACATACACATCGGCCTTCAACTGCACCTGCGCCTGAATCTGCGCTTCCCACTGATCCTGCACGGGTTCCCTAAAACCCGCGATAATCTCCAACAACTCGCGCGGAGTCCGCGCCAGTTGCAGCAGGCGCTTGAACTCGCCGTGCTCCGGAATCCCGTCCCAGCACTCCGCCGCGACGATAATGCTCCCGCCCGGCTTCACCACCTGCATCGCCGCCGACATTCCCTTCACCGCCTGGTACAGGTTCAAGTCCAGAGGGTACCCGGAGTTGCTGGTAATCACGATGTCAAACGGCGCGGGAACCGACACCAGCGCACTCTCGGCGGCGAATCGCGTGCCGGCGGCGTGAGCCTGCAGCATGTCGCCGGCGAACACGCCCGTAATCTGCTTGTCGCGGTTCAGCGTTACGTTGAGCAGGAACGTCGGCGCCGCCATCAGCGCCACTTCCCGCATCTCCTCCCAGACGGGATTGCCCGCCATTATGCCCCACGTGGCGCGCGAGTCGCCGATCATCCGGGCGCCGTGGTTCCCTAGAACGGCCCCCGCATCGGCAATCCCGGGCAACACCGCCTTGGGCCCGCCCGAGAAGCCCGCGAAAAAGTGCGGCTCAATGAATCCTGTCAGAATGCGCACATCCGCGCGCATGTATTCGGCGTTGACCGACACCGCATGTCCGTAGGATGTGCGCCCCAGGGGCACCAAATCCGGCGCCCAGGCGTCGTGCTGGACGATGCGATAGGTGTCCACGATGTCGCGCCCCAGCATGGACACGAGTTCGTCGCGCGTGTTGGGCCGATGGGTGCCCAGCGCGTTGATGAGGACAACCTGCGCGCGCGGCACGTGGCCGATTTCCTCCAGCAAGACGGGAAGCACGCGGTCACGGGGCTGGGGCCGCGTCAGGTCGCTGAAAACGATAGCAACCGTGTCCGATGGCTTCACCAAATCCCGCAGCGGCGGGCTGCCGATGGGCGCCCGGAGCGCGGCGCGGATGGCTTCCGCCTCGTCGGGCAAGCCCGGCACATACCGCGGCTCCACCACGGTAACGTTGCGGTCGGGCAGGCTCACCCACAACCCCCGCTTGCCATACGCCAGGCGCACCTTCATACGCTCTCCACCAAGCGGATACGGCCCAGGTCGCCGTCGCGGGCCGCCTCCAAGATAGGCCCCATGTACTCGTCCACCATTTCCGGCGTCAGAGGCACCGGCATGTTCTCCAGTTTCATGCGCAGTTGCGGGTCTTTTGCCGCCTGCAACGCCCGCTGGATATGCGCATCCGAGAACCCGGGCACCTGGGCTAGCGCGGTGGGCAAGCCAATGCGCCGATGGAACGCCATCATCGCCTCGGCCACGGCGACGCCCAGTTCGCGCCCGTGCAGCCGATCCAGCGGCGCGGAGGTGAGCCCCGCCTCTCGGAACACGCGACCCACCACGCGCAACGGCTCCTCCACGGCGGGGGCAAAGAACACGGCGTAGTAGGGATTCATGATGCCGCAGGCGCGTCCGTGGCTCAGGATGTCCACCAGCGAGAAACTGGTCAGATGCGCGCCGCTGGTCCCGCCCAGCATGATGGCGTAGGCGCCCAGGTCCGTGGCCAACCCCAGAGCGGTGCGCGCCTCCATGTCATCGGGCTGGCGTTGCGCCCGCTCGGTGAAGCGCACGGCCAGGTAGAACACCAAGCGCGCGATTTCCGCCACCCGCTCGTAGTTGGCCTTGCCCACCGCGCCGTACAGCACCTCCAACGCGTGGGACATGCCGTCCACTGCCCCATCCGCGGTCAACTCTGCGGACATGGACCGCGTAACGCTGTAATCAAACACGGCGCGCGGCGGCACAATGGCCTCATCTACGATGAGCTTCTTCTGGCCGGTCCGCGTGTCGGTGATGTTGGAGTACTTCGTCAGGTGAGCGCCGGAACTGGCCGCCGTCTGCACCGCCAGCATCGGCGTCAGCGACGCCGCCTCCACATCCAGCCGCTCCGACACCCGCCCGACGCCGAAGTACTCGTCAATCGCCCCGCCCAGCGTCGCCAGCACACATGCCGCCTTCACGGCGTCCAGCGTGCTCCCGCTCCCGATGGCAACAACGGCATCCGGCGCCAGGCGGGTCAACTCGGCCGCGATGCGCGACACATCTTCGCGAGGGGCATTGGGCGCGGCGCCGACGATTTCGCCCGCCACATGCGCGCCCACGTTGGCCAGCGACTGCGCCACCTGCTGCGCGATGGCAGCGCCATGCGATCGCGGCCGCACCAGCGCCACCCGCGAACCCAACTCGGCCGCCAAGACACCCGTCCGGCCTAGCACGCCGACGCCGAAAGCGTAGCGGTCGCCTTTGAATTCACGCAGGAGTTCCTTCGCCCGCGCAAATGCATCCATGCTCTCACCCGTGATTGCGACTACTCCGCCACCAAGCGATGGAATAACGCCTCTGCCTCGTCCGGCGTCGCGCCCTCGTGCACGATCGCCCGCAAAGCCCGCGCCATGGCCACCGGGTGGTCATTCTGCCAGATATTGCGCCCCAAGTTGATGCCGATGGCCCCCCGCTGCATCCCGTCGTACACGAAGTCAAACACTTCGCGCTCCGTCTCGCAGCGCGGGCCGCCCGCCATGACCACCGGCACCGGGCACCCCTCAACCACCTTCTCAAAATCCCCGCACCAGTACGTCTTCACCACTCGCGCCCCCAGTTCGGCGGCAATGCGGCAACACAGGGCGAGATACCGCGCGTCGCGCTTCTCCAACTCGCGCCCCACCGCGGTAACCGCCATGACCGGAATGCCGTAGTTCTCGCAAGCGTTGACCAGATTCGCCAGGTTCATGAGCGTCTCATGCTCGTAGTCGCTGCCGACGAAGATGGACACGCCGACCGCCGCGGCGTTCAATCGGATGATGTCCTCAATGGACGTGGTAACCCCCTCGTGGGCCAGGTCCTTGCCCACCATGCTCGTGCCGCCCGACACGCGCAGGATGATGGGCTTCGTGTTCGCAGGATCAATGCACGCGCGCAGCACACCCCGCGTAACGAAGAGCGCGTCGGCATAGGGCAGCAGAGGCTTCGCCGTTTCGCCGGGCTTCTCCAATCGCCGCGTGGGCCCCTGGAAGTACCCGTGGTCAATCGGCAGGAAAAAACAATGCCCGTCTGGCTGGATCAACTGCGCCAGCCGATTCTTCATTCCCCAGTCCATCGGAACGTCCTCCTGTTCTCCGAAATCTTCTGGGTCAAGTATAGACGGCTCGGCGATATTGCGCAACTGCTTTACAGGCGCTCGCTTATGCTGTACAATGGGGTTCGCGCGACGGATTGTGCCGCGCGGGAAAGGAGAGGCTGGATGATCGCAACCCGAGGGATGGTCATCTTTCGGGCCTTGCCGACACGCAAGCCGGCAGTCCTGCACCACGACGTTGGCGCAAGCGGGCCGCAGGCACCCGACCCCGACTGGGTCGCCGATTTCCAATCCGCCCACGGGCGCGACCCCAACGAGCAGGACTGGCAGGATCACCTCCTGTCCCTCCGCTACCCGGGCACTGGCCCCAACGGCGAGTGGTTGGAGCGCGACTGGGACGTGTACTACCGGCTTGTGGACCTGCTGGGCGGCGACCTGCTGAGCCAAATCGGCAAGCCTGGAGCGCGCGGCGCCGGCTTCTACTCCGGTGTCGGCGCGCTCCTCGCCCTGTGGAGATTGGAGCCAGGCCCCGACGGAACGCGCATCGCCTACGTCCGCAACTTCCCCGCGGGCGGCATCCCCCCAAACACCACCGGCTGGACCTGGGGCAACACGATTCTCATCTTGGAGAGCGAGCGCAACAACCGTCCGCTCCTCATGCACGAGTACACGCACGTCCTCCAGTACCGACACAAGGGCCTCGGCTATGTCCCGGACTATCTCAAGGGCGGTTTGTACAACTGGGACAACAACCCGTATGAGATGCAGGGGGTAGAGGTGCAACAAATCTACGAGTGGAATCCCTGGCTCCCACCCATCTGGGAACTCGTGTGGGCGGGCGGGAGGTCACGGTAAGATGAGGCTGACCCGCGTCTGGACCCGTCTCGGGTTGTGGGCGGTCATCGTCGGCATGGCGTTGCTGCTCGCCGCCTGCGACACCACCTACGACCTGGTGATAGAGAACCACACCGACAGCCCGATTACCGTTGCGTTATACGACCGCGTCCTGTACGAGTTGCAGCCGTGTTCCGTGCAAATCGGGACCATCGCGGGGCCTGCAACGCCTACGGGCAAGGGGTTCCGCGTGGCCGTCCGGGGCCCTGACGGCGTCCCCATCGCCCAGGCCGACGTTCAGCCCCAGCATCTAGAAGGCTATGCCCGGCCGGTCGTCCTCATCCGAGTTCCATCGGACACAACCGACGTTTGCCCGCCGCCCGTGGAGGGCGTCTTCCTCCTGGTTGTCCGCAACTATTCCCAGAACGAGGCAACGATTTGGCTGGACGACGCGCGCCTGGGCACGGTCGCGCCGCTGGATCAGACCGCCTTCGGCCCGCTCCCCGGGACGTGGGACGACGTGAAGCGTGTCCAGATTCGCGACGCCGCCGGCAACGCCATCTCCTACAGCCTTCGCGCGGAATACCGCCTGGGCGAGATTCCGCGTTACTTCGTGGGGTTTACTGCCCCGCGCTCGCGTCCGTGAGCGAGACCTTGCCCCACCGCCACCTTCAGCCATCTGAAAGGAGACTCCAATGGCCAAACCGACAAAACACGCCGGCACAATCTGCACCATCTTGGGCGTCGTCGCCCTGGTGGGCATCGTGCTTGGAATCCTGCGCTCAAGCCCGCTAATCACCGTCCTGCTGCTCATCCCGACCGCCGTGTACGAGGTGTACCGCACGGAAGGCGAATCCACCCGCTGGGCATCCTGGGTGCTCCTGCTCGTCCTCATCGCCGAGGTGGTCCTGGTGGCCGCGGGAATCCAATTTGACCTGGCCGCGTTCCTGGGCGAGGAAGAGCGCTACGTGGCGGGGTACGAGGTGCCCATCGGCGACGTGAAGGTGGTCGGGCCGGCCATTATGGCCGTCCTGTCGCTCATTCTCATCGCGCGAACGCGCGGGCGCTACACCAAGTGGCTGGCCGGCATCATCCTGGTAACATCCTTCGCCATCGTGTACGCCATAGACCCCACCGTCTTCGCCCGCTGGATTCGCGTGGCCCTTGACCAGGGGCTGAACCTGCTCCGATAGTGTGGCGGCTTTGGCCCAGGGCAGGGGACGCCCAATCGCGCCCAGCGCGAATGGATTCGGTTCCAAAGTCTGTTGGTATTTGTCATTGCGAGGGCGCGGAGCGCCCGAAGCAATCTCTGGGGCGTGAGGTTGCTTCGCTTCGCTCGCAACGACACACGAGGAGAGTGTCCACGCGTTTCACCAACACAAGATGAAACCGACTCCGCGAATGCGGCGAATTGACATTTTCAGCCACCTGCGGTACACTGACCACAGGCCTGCGGACCAGCGCAGGCCAAAATGCTGTGAACGACCGCCACGGGCGCGGTCCAGGGACGAATCCAGCCGAACCTCGGCGGGGGCCGGCCTTGCCCGTGAACTGCCCGACGAAAGGAATCAAGTATGCTGAATCAAGGAATCACCCCAGCGACCTGCAGCCGATGTGGCCACCAGTTTGGCGCAACCGCCGAACGCATCCTGGACCTGGAGAAAGACCCAACGGCGAAAACCCGCCTCCTATCCGGGCGCGTGAACGTGGCGCGGTGTCCCGCCTGTGGGGCCGAAGGTGCGCTGAACCTGCCATTCGTGTATCACGACCGATCCAAGGAGTTGCTTCTGGCCTACATGCCGCCGTCCTTTGGGGCCAACGAAACCGAACGCCAGCGCGTGCTGGGTGAACTCACCAACGCCGTGATGAACTCGCTGCCGCCCGAGCACCGCAAGGCCTACCTCCTCCAGCCCAAGATGTTCTTCACCATGCAGAGCATGGCCGAGACCATTCTCCAGGCCGACGGCGTTACCAAGGAGATGATGGACGCCCAGCGGGCGCACGTGGACCTCATCAACGAGATGCTCCAGGCCAGAGACCCCTCGGCATTCCAGCAGGTGGTAGATGAGCACCGCGACCAGATTGACTACGACTTCTTCCAGACGCTGGCGGCCTCCACGGAAGCAGCCCAGGCCAACGGCCAGGAACGCGTGGCCCAGGTGCTCAACTCGCTGAGCCTTTGGCTCATACAAGAATTCGGCCTCCCCGTGGGAGAAGAGATGGCGGGTGAGGGCAGCAAGGGTCTCCTGACCCGCGAGCGACTTGTCTCGCTCCTGGAAAAAGCGGAGGAAGATGACGATTTCCGTACCCTGGTCAGCCTCGGGCGTCCGCTGATGGATTACACCTTCTTCCAGGAACTCACTGCCCAGATAGAGGCGGCCAAGGCCCTCGGCGAAGAGGGCCGGGCAAAGCGACTGGAGAACCTGCGCGCGCGAGTCGTGCAGACGGCCGAGGAGATGGAAGCCGCGTCCAAGCAGGTTATCAACCAGGCCGCATCGCTCCTCAGCGGCGCGCTCCAGGCCGACGATCCCGAAGCCTACATGCGCGAGCATCTGGGCGAGATCAGCGAGGCGTTCTTTGTCGTGTTGAGCGCGAACCTCAACGCCGCCGAGCGCGAGGGCCAGCAGCAATGGGTGGAGAAGATGGAACGCATCGGCGACATCGCCCTGCGGCTCATCCAGGAGGCGGCGCCGCCGGAGGTGCAACTGCTCAACCAACTGATGGCAGCGCCGTACCCCGACGGCACGCTCCAGGTCTTGCGGGAGAACGCGGCGCTGGTTACGTCGGAACTCCTGGATGCCATGGCAATCATCGCCGACGACCTCGTGCGACAGGGGAACCTACCCGCCGCCGACAAGGTCAAGAAGGTGCTGGCCCAGGCCGAAACGCTCGCAGCAGACACGAAGGCGTAAATCCGGCGCCCTATCAAGGCGCGACTCGGTTCCAAAGTCTGTTGGCATTTGTCATTGCGAGGGCGCTCCGCGCCCGAAGCAATCTCTGGGGCGTGAGGTTGCTTCGCTTCGCTCGCAACGACACGCGAGGAGAGTATTCATGCGTTTCACCAACACAAGATGAAACCGACTTAACGCGCACGGATTGGACAAGCCTGCCGTTTTGTGATATACTGATTCTGCCATCCACCGCACGGGCGGGGGTGAGCCTGAACGCCAAACGAATACTTTCCGCAGATCCCAGGCGCTTGGATCCAACGCGACCGAGACGACCGCAGGATCGGTCTTTTCATCGCGGGTTCCCGGCTGCTGGGGCCCGCGATTCGTTTTGTGAGGGACGATGGAACCTCTGATACGCGTGGACAACATCCGGTACACGTACCCCGCAGGGACAGGGAAACCTGCCTTGACGGACGTAAGCCTGAGCATTGGCGCGGGCGAGTACGTCGCCATCGTCGGCGCCAACGGATCGGGCAAGTCCACGCTGGCCCGCCACCTGAACGCGCTGCTCGTCCCCGACCAAGGCGATGTGTGGGTCAACGGCTGGAACACCCGCGACCGCGCGCACATCCGCGACATCCGCCGCACGGTGGGCATGGTGTTCCAAGTGCCCGACAACCAAATCGTGGCCACAATCGTAGAGGACGATGTGGCCTTTGGCCCGGAGAACCTCGGCATCCCCGAGGATGAACTGCCCGCCCGCGTGCGGGAGGCCCTGGCGGCAGTCGGGCTGGAAGAACACGGGCACCGCGCATCGCATCTCCTCTCCGCGGGGCAGAAGCAACGCCTCGCCATTGCCGCCGCGCTCGCCATGCGCCCCCTGTGCCTGGTGCTAGACGAGGCAACGGCCATGCTGGATCCGGCGGGCAAAGCCGACCTCCTGCGCATCGTCCGGCGGCTCCATCGGTCGGGCACAACCATCGTCGCCGTAACCCATTCCATGAGCGAGGCGCTGGAGGCCGACCGTGTCATCGTCCTCGCGGAAGGGCGCATCGTTATGGACGGCACGCCGGCCCAGGTATTCGCCGACGCTGAGAGCCTTGAGCGCTATGGGCTGGACGTGCCGCCCGCAGCACGCTTGGCGCACCTCCTGGCGGCCCACTGGCCCGATTTCCCTCGCCATCTGCTTGACGCGGAAGCGTTGGCGGATGCTGTATGCCGGCATCTCTCCTTGGGCGCGCACGTGCGCACAACCCACCCGCTTGCCGCCACGGACACCGGCGGCCAGCCCGTTCTCCCGCCCGACGCGAGCGGCCAGGCCCCATACATCGCGCTGGAAGACGTGCACTACACGTACCTAGCAGGCACGCCCCTGGAGACCCGCGCCCTGCGAGGCGTCTCCATGGACATCCGTCCAGGGGAAACCATCGCGATCATCGGGCCGACCGGCTCCGGCAAATCCACCCTGTTGCAGCACCTGAACGGCCTGCTCCGCCCACACGCCGGTCGCGCCCGCGTGCTGGGTGTTGATCTCACCGACCCGCGGGCAGACGTTCGCGCCCTGCGCAGGCGGGTTGGCCTCGTATTCCAGCAGCCCGAAGCCCAGTTGTTTGAGCGCTACGCCGGCGATGACGTCGCCTTCGGCCCTCTCGCGTTCGGATCATCATTGGAGCAAGCGCGCGAACGGGTTCGCCGAGCGATGGAGGCCGTCGGCCTGCCGTTTGAGACCTACAAGGACCGCCTGACTCTGACCTTGAGCGGGGGCGAGCGGCGCAGGCTGGCCCTTGCGGGAGTCCTGGCACTGGAGCCGCAGGTGTTGGTGCTGGACGAGCCGACCGCGGGCCTGGACCCCAGAGGCCGCAACGATCTCCTTGCGCTCCTGCGCCGTTGGCGGGATGCCGATCGGGCCATCGTCTTCTCTTCGCACAACATGGACGATGTAGCGCTGCTGGCAGACCGAGTGTACATCATCGCGGAGGGACGCATCGCGCACGCGGCGCCCGTGCGGGAAGCATTTTCTGCGCCGGAGTCCCTTGTGGGGTTCGGCCTGGGGCTGCCCACGGCGATGACGTTCGCCCAAGCCCTGGCGCGCCGCGGTTGCCCCATCCCCACCGACCTGCTGACGTTGGAAGAACTGGCGCACGCGATTGTGAGGTTGGCCGATGAGCGCATCCGAGTTTGACCTGCTGCGCACAGTAACGCTGGGGCAGTATTTGCCCACGGGGTCTGCGCTGCACCGAGCCGACCCACGGGTGAAGATAGCCTCCGGAATACTGCTTGTTGTGGCGGTAACCGCCACGTCCAGCCTGGCGGGGCTGACGCTGGCGTTTGCCCTGGTGATCGCCGGGTTCGCCGTCGCCCGCATTCCGATAGCATATGCGCTCTCGGGCATCAAACCCATGCTGCCATTCCTCGCCCTGCTGGGAATCTTCCAGGCCATTGCCATTCCGCAGAACGACGCCAACACAACGGTGTACTGGCGCTGGGCGTTTATCACGCTCACGGCGCGCGATGCCGTTGCAGTGGCGCTGCTGTTCGCCAAGTTCTCGGTGCTCGTGTGGGGAATCAGCCTGCTGTCGTTCACCACCTCCACCACCGCACTGACCCACGGAACCGAACACCTTCTGCGCCCGCTCCAGCGCATCGGCCTGCCCGCGCACGAGTTCGCCCTCATGGTCAACATCGCCTTGCGGTTCGTCCCGCTCCTGGCGCAGGAGACCGAGCGGCTGATGAAGGCCCAGGCGTCGCGCGGCGCGGACTTCGGCGCGGGGCGCAGGCTCAACTTCGTCCAGCGGTTCCGCAAACTCCTCCCGCTCCTGATTCCCTTGATTCTGGCGACGCTGCAACGGGCCGAGGACTTGATTCTCGCCATGGAGGCGCGCTGCTACACGGGCGGCAAGGGGCGCACCCACCTCGTACGGTTTCGTGCCCAGGCGTCGGACTACGCGATCCTCGCGTTGGTCCTCATCGTTCTGGCTGCGACGGTCGCTGCCGGCTTCACCTCTGCCGATGCGACCGTGTGGCGCATTGTGAGCACAGTCTGGAGATAGCAAAGGAGGGATATTATGTCAACTGAAGCGGTCGTACAATCCACCCCGGCACGGAAGGTCGTCATCGCGGGCGTCATGGGGGCGCTCGCCATCTTCCTCGGCTGGACGCACCTGGGGTTCATCCCCTGGGTCGCGGGCGCGGCGCTCACCATTATGCACGTGCCCGTCATCATCGGCGCGGTGCTGGAAGGGCCCATCGTGGGGACCGCCATCGGCCTCATCTTCGGCCTATTCAGCCTGCTCCAGGCGACTCTAGCCCCGACCGGCCCGGTGGACGTGTGGTTCCAGAACCCCGTCATCTCGGTCCTGCCACGGCTGTTCATCGGTGTCGTGGCGTGGCTAGGCTACAAGGCGCTGAGAAAGGTCAACGAGCCACTGGCCCTTGCCGTGGCAGGAATCCTCGGCACTCTGACCAACACCGTCTTGGTGCTGGGGACCATCGGCTTGTTCGGCCACCTGCCCTGGGCCGCCCTGCCACCCATCGCCATCGCCAACGGCCTGCCCGAGGCGGTGCTGGCCGCCATCCTCACCGTCGCTGTCGTTGTAGCCTGGAAGCGGATTGAGACCGGCGCGCGCAAGTCGCGGATGTAGAATCCGCACATCGTCAGTGGGGGCAGGTCTGAGGCCTGCCCCCACTTCACCTGCGCATTTCACGCCGGTTGACGACTCACTCGGGCCTCAAACCTTCGTGCGGCAACAAGGATTCTATCTTGCCCAACAACTCGGGCACGTCCCTTGTTGCTGTCCTCCACACTTCATCCCAGTCCACCACATCATATCCATGAATGAGATGGTCTCGCATTCCTGCTATCAGTGCCCAGGGGATCTCTGAATGGCGCAGGCGCAGCGCAGCGGACAATCGTTTGACCGCCTCTCCCATCACAATCAGTTGATAAAGCACGGCCGACTGGGTCTTGTAATCCTCCAGGAATTCCTCCTTACGCAGGCCCTCCACGAATGCCAGCACGGCCCGCGCCGCCCTCGCAATATCCAGTAGAGTGCCTTCATCTCGTCCCATGGGCCACCTCGTTTCTGGGAAAGAGCACAGTGGCCGTGCGCAGGATGTCCTTGCGGCGCACCCAATTCTCGCTGTTTTCTACAGCGCGCCTGGTTACCAGGTCCACGTCTCGCTGGAGGAGGTCTTGAAGTTCCTGCTCCATCCTGATATGATCAAGGAGGCTCCAGTCCGAGTCATCCTCAAAAGTTACCATCACATCAACATCGCTCTCTGGGCTAAAATCGGCGCGCAACACAGAACCAAATACCGCCAGTTCGCGAATCTTCCAACGCTGACAGAAATCCGCGATGTCCGCCATCGGAAGAATATCCAACACATTGACCATCTCGCGCTGCCTCACACTCTGAACACCCTTACGGAAACCAACTGCGCACGTCAGATTATACCAAGCCGGCATCCGCTGTCAAGGCTTTCGCGCGCTCCGGCGCTCCTCATCATCCTGGGCGTCGGCCTTGCCCGCCTATCGGGATTCCGAGAGACACCATGCCGCCAGTTGCCGCGTTCCGCCCGTGTGCGTATAATCCGCACGCATGCCCACCGGAGGACAACACGCATGGATTATCACATCCGCACCCTTGCAGACATAGACGCGAAGCGCATTGAGGAAAAATGGGGAAGCCTGCGTTGGATCGCAGGCCGGGACATCGGCAACGCTGAAGGCGTAGTCGTGGGCCGCGTCCTCATCAAGGTCGGCCACTCCAATCCCAGGCACAGCCACCCCAACTGCGAGGAGGTGCTCTACCTCTTGCGCGGGCGGCTGGAGCACACCGTGGGCGAGGAGAAGGTCATCACCGACGCGGGCGATGTCATCGTCGTGCCGCCAGGCGTCCCCCACATCGCCCGCAACATCGGCGACGAGGACGCCGACATGATCGTCGCCTACTCCGCCGGAGTCAGGGGATTTCGCCTGGAGCAGTAGCGCCGCCTGTACCCAGGCAGCCCGCCCTATCCCGCGACCTTCGCGGCGAGCACAATCTCCACCGGCAAGCCCCACATGGAGGCGCGCTCGGCCTGCACTGCGGCGAAGCCCGCCGCTTCCAGGACTTCCCGCACGTAAATCGGCCGGCAATCTATCCAGCGCGGCCAGCGACGGTGCGCCCACTTATACAGCCGCACCATGCGGCCGCTTCCCTTATGCGACAGGCCAACAACACCGAGGCGGCCATTGGCGCGAAGCACACGGGCGCACTCCGACAAGACGGCGGGAATGTCCGGGACATCAAACAACTCCAGCGTGAAGGCCATGAAGATAGCATCAAACGTCCCTTCGCTGAAGGGCAGCGCCACCGCATCGGCCATGGTCAGGAGCGATCGCCGAGCCAACCCCGCCCGCTTCATCCGCACCTGCGCCGCGGCCAACATGCCCTCGGCGATGTCCAGCCCCACCGCCAACCCCGACTGGCCCACCGCCTCCGCAATCGCGGCCAGGGCGTAACCCGTGCCGCAACCGATTTCCAGCGCACGCTGACCCTCCCGCAGCGATAGCAAACGCACGCCCATGTCCACAAACCGCCGCTCGGAGCGCGCCAGCGCATCGTACCAGCGACTCATGCGGTTGTAGGCGGCCCTCGCCGCGTGCCTGGGCCGATTGACCGGACTTATCACCCCGCGCATCGTTCTCCGCCTCGGCGTCATCTTGCAACGCCATGCTACACGGCTAGGCGCGAAGCGTCAACCCAGCCCCTCGTTAGATTCGGTTCCGCCTTGTGTTGGTCTGTCCCTCGCACCGCCTCTCTACTCTGTCATGCTGAGCCGGAGGCGAAGCATCTCGGCCAGCGGGATTCTTCGCTCTCCGCCGCTCAGAATGACAGTAGATGCCAACAGACTTTGGAACCGAGCCGGAAAGGCGCAGGATTTGTAACCGCTCTGTAACTGCGTTGTGCTATCATAAAATCGCGGTTCGGAGGGAACGATGGCTGGACGAAGGCGGTCGGCAATCGGGTACAAGGCTGGCCCACTGTTGGCGTTTCCGTTCGCCCTGATCATTGCGCCTATCCTCGTGGCATGCTCATCATCCCCGACTCCCACATCCCTGCCCACAATCAACGGCGCGGTCAAGGTCAATGGCGTGTCGCTGCACTACGAAATCGTGGGGCAGGGCGAGCCCCTCATCCTGATTGAAGGGCTGGGCACCGCCACGTGGCTTTGGTGGAAGCAGGTGCCGGAACTTTCGCGCCACTTCCGCGTGGTGGCCTACGACCTGCGCGGCTCCGGCTGGAGCGACAAGCCTGACGAGCCGTACTCCATCCCCATGTTCGCCGACGACCTGGCGGACCTGATGGACGCCCTCCGAATCAAACAGGCGCACGTCCTGGGCATCTCGCTGGGAGGCTACATCGCCCAAGAGTTCGCCCTGCGGTATCCGCAGAAGGTCAAGCGCCTGATTCTGTGCTCTACCGGCACCAACGGCCCCCACGCCACCCCACCCACTCCCGACATCATCGTCGCCCTCATGACTCCCGTAGCGGGCCAGGGCGATCTTCGCAGCCGCATCGCCCTTTCGCTCAGTGCCGAATACGCCGCGACAAACCCGTCCGACGTGGAGCAGATGATGGCGTGGAGGCTGGACAACCCCCAGCCCGCCTATGCCTACAATCGCCAACTGATGAGCGCGGTCGGCTGGACATCGGAGGGCCGGCTTGGCGAGATCACCATGCCCACGCTGGTCATGGCCGGATCGGAGGACCGCGTCGTGCCGCCGCAGAATGCCGACGTGCTGGTGGCGGGCATCCCGCACGCGGAGAAAGTAATTCTGCAAGGCGCAGGGCATCTCATCAACGTGGAGAAGCCAGACCAATTCAACAAGGAGGTCATCCGGTTCCTGACATGGAAATGAACGAAATCAGTGCGGCATCTTTTGAAGCCTTCCTGCAGCGAGCGCGCGCCCACACCTGGGCCAGCGGCGCAGAGCCAACGCGCGTTACGCCCGAAGGCGAGACGCAGTACGAGTACAAGGAAGAGGTCCGCCTCTATCGGGACACCTACATGGGGACCTCAGGCTCCTTCTTCGGCCAGGAAACCGTGTACGAAGTAGAGATGCCTCTGTGGAACATCATCTACGCCGGCCAGGTGCACCCAGGCGCCCTCGCGCATCCCGGCCCCAACGCCATCTACGACTTCCTTCGCCGCGCGCTTCTCGCCACGGGCGAAAACGCTCGCCTGGGCCGCGCCGCCCACTACGAGGAGGGCGACTGGACATACACCGACCAGGGCGAAACCCACGGCAACGAATTCTGGGGCAGCGAGTGGATTTCGTACCGCGGAACCGAGGTGTACCGACTGAAGTACGGCGGCGGGTGGATTGGATAACCCGACAGAACCCCAAGCGATGGAGATGAGTCTATGGAACGACTGAAAGGCAAAGTGGCCATCATCACCGGCTCGGCCATGGGCATCGGCAAGGCGACGGCCCTGAAGTTCGCCCGCGAGGGCGCGAAGGTCGCGGTCTGCGATGTCGTGGCCGAGGCTGGCCAGGCCGTGGTGGACGAAATCGCGGCCATGGGCGGCGAGGCGTTCTTTGTCTCGGTGGACGTAACCTCGGCAGAGTCTGTGCAAGCCCTTGTGGACGCCGTCATGGCCCGCTGGGGCCGCGTGGACATCCTCGTCAACAACGCCGGCATCACCCGCGACGCTCTCCTGGTCAAGGTGAAGGACGGCGAAGTGGTGGATCAGATGAGCGACGCCACCTTTGACGCGGTCATCAGCGTCAACCTCAAAGGCGTCTTCCTCTGCACCCGCGCCGTGGCGCCCGTGATGATTCGCCAGGGCAGCGGCGTCATCCTGAATGCGGCGTCGGTCGTCGGCCTCTACGGCAACTTCGGGCAGACGAACTACGTGGCGACCAAGGCCGGAGTCATCGGCATGACCCGCGTCTGGGCGCGCGAACTGGGGCGCAAGGGCATCCGCGTGAACGCCGTCGCGCCGGGCTTCATCCTGACCGACATGGTCAAGAAGATGCCCGAGAAGGTGCTCGCGTCCATGCAGGAGAAAGTGCCGCTGGGACGGCTGGGCGAACCGGAGGATGTCGCCAACGCCTACGCCTGGCTGGCCAGCGACGAAGCAGCCTATATCAACGGTGCCGTCATCTCCGTGGACGGCGGCATCGTCATCGGCACATGAACGCGCAGGCTCATCGCGAATTCTAGCACTCACAGAGAACACGCAGGAGGAACGCATATGGCAAGATACGCAACCATCGTTGGAACCGGCAGGTATCTGCCGCCCATTGAGCGCACCAACGAGGAGTTCAAGCAGGACATGATTGCCGTGAACCCCGCCCTGGGCGAGGTTGTGGACAAATTTGAAGCGTCCACCGGCATCAAGACCCGATGGTACGCCCCCGACGACTGGGCAACTTCGGACCTGGCCGCCGAGGCGGCGAAGGACGCGCTCGCCGACGCCGGCATCAAGGCCGAGGACCTGGACTGGATTCTGCTGGGCACCGACTCGCCCGACTACATCACGCCGGCAACCTCGGTCGTCGTCCAGCACAAGATCGGCGCGGTGAACGCGGGCACGGTGGACCTGGGATGCGCCTGCGCCTCGTTCCCCACGGGCCTGGCGCTGGGCGCGGGCCTTATCGCCACGAACCCGTACATCAAGTACATCTTGGTCATCGGCGCGTACATGATGCACAAACTGTCCGACTGGAAGCACGATGTCGTCTCGTTCTTCTACGGCGACGGCGCGGGCGCGGCGGTGCTCGCCGTCAGCGACAAGCCCGGCTTCGTCTGCTCCACGGCCTTCGCCGATGGGTCATATCACAAGCACTGGGGCATCTACTCGGGCGGAACCTACGAGCCGGCATCGGTGGAGTCGGTACAAGCAGGTCGCACGAAAGTTCGGCTCATCACCCCCTTCCCGCCGGACGTGAACAACGTGGGCTGGCCCAAGCGCATGCGCGAACTGGCAGCCCACGGCAACTTTGCCCTGCAAGACGTGGACATGGCCATCTTCACGCAGGTGCGCCTGAACTCTATCCAGCTGGTCATGCAGGACCTCGGGCTGCCCATTGAGCGAGCGCACTGGATCATGGACAAGTGGGGCTACACCGGCTCGGCGTGCCTGCCTATGTGCTTTGACGACGCCCGAAAACTGGGCAAAGTCAAGAGCGGCGACCTGGTAACGTTCGTCGGCTCTGGGGTCGGGTACAACCAAGCCGGCGCCGCGTTCATCATGCCCTAAGTCAAGGATTGCCTATGACATCGGCCAACGAGTTGTACAGGCGAAAGCGAATCTCCATCCCGGACGCGGTGGGCCTCGTCCAGTCGCACCAGACCATCGGTGTGGCCATGGCCGCGTCGGAGCCGCCCGGCCTTCTCACCGAACTGGGGCGGCAGGGCGAGCGGCTGGAAGACGTGCACCTGTGGGTCTGCCTGCCCATGCGCGAGTACGAGGCCGTGCTAAGCCCGCGCATGGCGGGACACATCTTCGTGGAAAACTGGTTCTACGGCGCGCCCGACCGCAAGGCCCACCCGCAGGGGCGCATGTCCTACATCCCCAACAACCTGCACCAGGCCGCCCGCGACAAACTGGCCAGGGACGGCAAGGTCAGCATCTTCTGGGGCACGGCGACGCCGCCGGACCGCTACGGGAACATGTCGCTCTCCCTGGGTCTGGTCATTGAGAAAGCCCTGATGGAAGCCGCCGACCTGGTCGTGCTGGAAATCAACGAGAACCTGCCCTGGACCCTGGGCGATACGCAAGTGCACATCTCGCAAGTGGACTACGTGGTAGAGAACACGTGCCCGCTGGTGGAACTTCCGCCCGGGCCATCCACGCCCGAAGAAGAGGCCATCGGCGGGTACATCGCCGACCTGATAGAGGACGGGGCCACGATTCAGTTGGGCATCGGCGGCATCCCCAACGCCATTACCCGCTATCTCATGAATCGGCACGACCTGGGCGTGCACACCGAAATGTTCACCGACGGGATGGTGGACCTCTTTGAGGCCGGCGTCATCACCGGCAAGCGCAAGACCCTGTGGAAAGGCAAGATGGTCGGCGCGTTCGCGCTGGGCACGCAGAAACTGTACAACTTCATCCACAACAACGTCGGTGTAGAGTTCCAGCAGGGCAAGGTAACCAACGACCCCTACATCATCGGGCAGAACTACAAGATGGTAAGCGTCAACACCGCCCTGCAAGTGGACGTCATCGGCCAAGTCTGCTCGCAGTCGCTGGGCGTCCGGCACTTCAGCGGCACGGGCGGCCAGTTGGACACGCACCGAGGCGCGCAGCGTTCCCCGGGCGGGCGCGGCATCATCGCTCTGCGCTCCACGGCCCGCAACGGCTCCGTCAGCACCATCGTCCCCATCCTGGAGCCCGGCGCCGAGGTTACCGTGCCCTCCCAGGACGTGGACACCATCGTTACCGAGTTCGGCGTCGCCGAACTGAGGGGGCGGTGCGTGCGAGACCGTGCTGAGGCGCTGATTCGCATCGCCCACCCGAACTTCCGCGACTACCTGCGCGAAGAGGTAGAGCGCCTGGGCATCGTGCCGCGGCTCGTCGTGCCCGGAGTACAGGTTGGAACCGCCAAGTGAACAGCCGTCGCGCACGCATTTCGTAAGGAGGTTGTCGCATGGACACGCAAGAGAAGATCGTCGGATTGTGGGAGATTCCCGCGGGACAGGAGTACGCCGGCCTCCGATTCCATTACAAGGCCGACGGAACCTTTGAGGCCGAGTACCCGCCCATGGGCATCAAGTCCAGCGGGACGTGGACGCTGACGGGCAACGAACTGGACATGGACCAGACCCAGCACACGCTAGGCTGGGTGGGAATCTTCCGCGCCCTGGTGGACATCGCGGAGGATGGCCAGACCATGAAGGTGGCCGTCTCAGCCGGGCCCAATCAGCCCCGCCCGACGGACTTCAGCCGCTATCGGCTGTACAAGCGGGTGCAGTAGCCCCAGAACGCGGATGGTAGATGCTATGCCCAGCATCCAGGTCAATGGCGTAACGCTCCACTACGAGTGGCACGGGCCGGAGGGCGCGCCGGTGGTGGTGCTTTCCAACGGCGTGCTGGCCAACACGGCCTCGTGGTTCAACCAAACCCCCGTGCTCAGCAAGTACTTCCGGCTCCTGCTGTACGACTGCCGGGGGCAGGGCCGCTCCGAGCACCCCGCCGGGCCGTACAGCATGGAGATGCACGCGGACGACTTGGCGGCGCTGCTCCGCGCTCTTGGCGTGGAACAGGCCCACATTGGCGGAATCTCCTACGGCGGCGAAATCAGCCTGCTGTTCGCCGCCAAGTATCCGCAGATGACCCGTACCGTCATCGCCATGAGCGCGGTGAGCGAGGTGCGACCCTTCCTGAAGGCCCAGATTGACCTGTGGACGGCGGCTGCACAGACCCGCGACCCCGCGCTGTTCTTCCAGGCGACGGTTACCCACAACTTCAGCGCGGGCTTCATCGCAGCAAATCAGGCCTTCTTGCAGGCGTCGGTCCCGCGCTTCGCCGCGCTGGACATAGACGCGGTGCTGGCGCTGTTTGACGCGTTCCAGCGGCTGAACATCACCGAGCAACTTTCGTCCATCGCCGCGCCCACGCTGCTCCTGTACGGCGCCGAGGATGCCCTGAAGCCGCCCGCCGTCTACGGCCGCATCATCACCGAGCGGATTCCGCACGCCGAGTTTCTCACCGTGCCCGGCGCGGGGCATGTGGTCATCTGGGAAAAGCCCGACGCAGTCAACTCGGCGCTACTTGGGTTCTTGCTCAAGCACTCGTAGCGCGACATGCGCCCCTTGCGCGAGGAGGGATTATGTCAAACGACATCCGAATACGCGACGACTTCCAGATCGGCGAGACGGCATCGTTCTCCAAGACCATCACGGAGTCGGACATCTACACCTACGCCGGACTAAGCGGCGATTTCAACCCCGTGCACGTCAACGCCGAGTTCGCCCAGAAGACCCGCTTCAAAGAGCGCATCGCCCATGGGATGCTGACGGCAAGCCTCATCTCCGCCGTCCTGGGCATGAAACTGCCCGGGCCTGGCGCTATCTACCTCAGCCAGCAGATGGAGTTTCTGAAGCCCGTGCGCATCGGCGACACCATCACCGCGACGGCAGAGGTGCAGGCCTACAATCCCGACAAGCGCATCCTGACGCTGCGAACCACGTGCACCAACCAGCGCGGCGAGCAAGTCCTGGAAGGGCGCGCAGTGGTCATGATGGACCGCATCCAGGCCCAGTCTTGATTTCTCGTTCCTGTTGGGAATGCGCTGTCCTTGCAGTGCAGCCCCAAAGGGCCGATTGCAAAGACGGCGGAAAGGAGGTGAGGCCAGCAGAATCAGAAAACCGTGTAGCGATCCGCAAATCCAACCGAAGGAAACCGGAACCTTGTATGTTTTGAGGAGGAAAAGAAAGATGAAGCGCCTGTTTGGTATTCTGACAGTCCTGGCTCTGCTGGGCATGGTGTTGTCCGGCTGCGTGCAGAAGGCCACGCCCACCGCCCCGCCGCCCTACCAGGCCAAGCCCACGCCCACCCCGGAACCCACCGTGCCGCCAACACCCACCGAGGCCCCCAAACTCGGCCCCGTGCTGAAGATCGGCCAGATTTCCATGCTCTCGGGCGTCATGGCCCTCTACGGCCAGCAGCAGGTACGCGGGTTTGCGCTGGGTCTGGAGTACGCATCCGGCGGCAAGAAGGACGAGCAGGGCCGCTGGATCATCGCCAACCGCCCGGTTGAGGTCATCACCCGCGACGACGAAGGCAACCCCGAGAAGGGCGTGCAACTGGCCCGCGAACTGATTGAGAAGGAAGGCGTGGAGATTCTGCAGGGCCCGGTGTCCTCGGCAGTGGCCGCCGCGCTCACAACCGTTGCCCTGGAGAACAAGATCATCCTCATGGTTGACCCCGCCGCGTCGGCCTTCATCACGGGCGAGTACTTCAACCCCTACGTCTTCCGCACCAGCCGCACCAGTTTTGACGATACGCTGGTCATCGCCAAGTACCTTGTGGAGAACGTCGGCAAGACCTTCGCCCACATCGGCGTGGACAACGCCTTTGGTCGCGGCAGCGGTGTGGCCCTGGCCTACTCGGTCGCCAAGTTCGGCGGTCAGGTCATCGCGGACATCTACGCCCCGCTGAACACGACGGACTTCACGCCGTACATCCAGCAGGCCATGGACTCCGGCGCCGAGTGCCTGTTCCTCACGTGGTCGGGCACCGGCTACGTAACGCTGTTTCAGCAGTTGGGCGACCTGGGCGCGCTGGAGAAGATGCGCGTGGCGACCGGCTTTGGCGACAACGCTTCGTTCGCTGCCGTCTACGGCACCGCCGTGGGCCAAATCGGGCTGAACGTGTACCACTACACCGTGCCCAACAACCCGGTCAACGATTGGCTGGTCAAGCGGCATCTGGAAGAGTACAATGAGCCGCCAGACCTGTTCACGGCGGGCGGCATGGCCTCGGCCATCGCTTTGGCGAAGGCCCTGGAGAAGACCGGCGGAGACACCGGCGGCGACAAGATGATCGCGGCGTTGGAAGGGCTGATGTTTGAAGGCCCGAAGGGCACCTACTACATCCGCCCCGAAGACCATGTCTGCTTGCAGCCCATGAACATCCTGAAACTAGTGGACATCAACCCGCCCAAGGACGAGAAGGGGCGGCCCACGTATAAGTTCTTTGAGACGGTCTACGTCTCCAAGTACGACGAACTGGGTGTGCCCTGCACGCTGACCGGTCAGTATGCCGACCGTTGCGGCAACCTGCCGAGAATCGGGCAGTAACTTCGGCTTCCAAGGGGGGCGCTCCACTGCTGCGCCCCCCTTGCCCCTGCAGTAGCAACGGATGTCGCGCGATTTCCGAGGAGAAGGGAATGGCAAGTGAGCCGAGAGAGCGTGAAATCATCCTTGAAGCGCGCAACCTGCGCAAGGAGTTCGGCGGCCTGGTAGCCGTAGATGACGTCAGCCTCCAGATAGAGGCGCGAACGCTGCACTCCATCATCGGCCCCAACGGAGCCGGCAAGACAACCCTGTTCAACCTGTTGAGCGGCACCATGCCCCCAACGCGAGGCTCCGTGTTCTTCAAGGGGCGAGAGATTACCCATCTGCCCCCGCATCGCATCGCGCACCTGGGCCTTGGCCGCTCGTTTCAGATCACCAACATCTTCCCCAACCTCACGGTTTTGGAGAACGTGCGGCTGGCCGCCCAGGCCATGGGACGACACAATCTGCGCCTCCTCACCCCCGCCGCCAAATACCGCCAGTACCTGGAACAAGCCCTGCACATCATCGCGCAGGTAGGACTCCGCGGACGCGAGGCCATGCTGGCCGCCAGCCTCCCCCATGGCGACAAGCGCAAACTGGAACTGGGCATCATGCTGGCGGGCAACCCCGAGGTGCTCCTCCTGGATGAGCCGACCGCCGGAATGTCATCCGAGCAGGTGCCGGCCCTGCTAGAGATTATTCACGACATCATGAAATCGGGGAACCGCACCATTGTCCTCGTGGAGCACCGCATGGACATGGTGATGAGCATCTCGGACCGAATCACCGTCATGCACCAGGGTCGCGTGCTGGCCGAGGGAACCCCGCGCGAAATCGCTGCCAACGAGGTTGTCCAGAGCGCATACCTGGGCGCGCTGTACGGAGACCTGACTGCTCAGGCGGAGAAGTAGCATGGATGCCATCTTGCGCGTTGAGAACATCCACACGTTTATAGGCCAATTCCATATTCTCCAAGACGTATCCCTTGCCGTGGAACGGGGTAGCATCACGGTTCTCCTGGGTCGCAACGGCGCGGGCAAGACCACGACCCTCAAGTCCATCCTGGGCCTGACGCCGCCGAGCCAGGGCCGCGTCGTGTTTGACGGCGAGGATATCCGCGGCAGGCGCGCCTTTGAAATCGCCTCCATGGGCATCGGCTACGTCCCGGAGCACCGCGCCATCTTCCGAGACCTCACCGTGGGCGAGAACCTGCGCATCGCAGAGCGAAAGCGCGGCGACCTGGACCGAAAGGCAGATTTCATATTCGGCCTATTCCCGGATTTGAAGCGCCTGTACAGACTCCCGGGGAATCACCTCTCGGGTGGACAGCAGCAGATGCTGGCCATTGCTCGCGCGCTCGTGCCCGACAACAAACTGCTCCTGATAGACGAACCCAGCAATGGCCTGGCGCCCGTGCTCATTGAGCAGATGATGGAAGCGATACGCGGCCTGAGCGCAACCACAACGGTGCTCCTGGTGGAACAGAACTTCATCATGGCGAGTCAACTGGGGCAGGCGTACTACATCCTGGACGACGGGCGCACCGTCCACAGTGGCGCGATGGCCGACCTCGTGAAAGACAAGGCGCTCATCCACCGATACCTGGGCGCGGTTGGGGAATCAGGCGGAGGTGAACGATGAACCTGAAATCCAGCAAGGTATACCTCATCCTTCTCGTGGGGCTCATCGTTCTCAGCGTCGTTGGCTGGCGCGCCATGGGGCAGCAGTCCTTCGTGCGCACGGCGCTGTCGGGCCTGACGCTCGGCGCGCTCTATTTTATGGTCGCCGCCGGCCTCACGATTATCTTCGGCCTGATGGACGTGCTGAACTTCGCCCACGGGGCGATGTTCATGATCGGCGCATATGCCGGCTGGCAGTTCTACACCAACCCCACCTTCCTGTTCGGCCTGGCGCCGCTTGCGCTGGCCTTCGCGGCGGGCCTGGCCGCAGCGCCGATGATGCAACCCGCGACGATACGCTGGCCCATCCCACTCCGATGGCAGAAGACGGTGCGCGCTGCGGCCATCCTCGTGGCGGCTCTCATCGTCGTCATTGCGTTCATCGGGCTTGACGTCCGGGGACTGGCCAAGACCGCCATGGTGGCCACCATGGTGGACCCCCTGGCCGAGGCCACGCCCCAGGAACCGCTGGCCGTGTTCTGGCGGCGGGCGGCCCTGTTCCTGCTGGCCGGCCTGCTCGTGGCGCTGGCCCAGGCGCGGCCCGGCGACCGAACGCAGGTCATCCGCCCCGGCAGCGTTCGGCGCAGCGCCATGGCCGTCGCCGTGCTGCTGGCCTTGACTATCGCCGCCGTCCTGACGCGCGAGTCGGCGGCCATTGCGGTGCTCAAGATGAACGGCGACTCGCGGTTCTTCCTATCGCTCATTGCGGGCGCGGCAGTGGGGGCAGCCATCGGAGCGGCCATTGAGATCGGCCTGGTGCGTCCGCTCTACGTTAGGCCCACATTCCTGATCTTGGCAACCATGGGCCTCTCGTTCGTCCTGCGGGAACTGACCCAGTTGCTGTGGGATCCGCTACCCTACGCCATGAGTCGCCCGCCGCTCTTCTCGCAGCCGGGCAAGGCGGCCAACATCCTGGAGTGGTTCTCCAAGCATACGCTGACCGTGGAGATTATGGGGGTAACGTTCCCCAGTTATCGCCTGTTCATCATCGCCCTGGGGCTCATCATGTTTCTCGCGCTCACGCTGGTGATGAACTACTCGCGGCTGGGCATGACCATCCGCGCCGGGGTGCAGGACCGCGACATGGTGGAGGCCCTGGGCATCAACGTGCGGCGCGTCTTCACGCTGGTATTCGCCCTCGGCGCGGGGCTGGCGGCGCTCGGCGGCATCGGCGCGGCGCCTTTCGCGCCGGTGGAGCCGGTCATGGGAGACCGCTTCCAAATGCAGGGATTCATCACGGTAGTCATCGGCGGGATGGGCAGTTACAGCGGCGCGGCCATCGGAGCACTGCTGTTGGGCCTTGCGCGCGCCTTTGGCGACTTCCTCGCGCTGAAGTTCAACCTGACGCCCGCCGTGTCCGAGGCGTCCACGGTGCTCATCATGGCGCTGGTGTTGCTGCTGCGACCCGCGGGATTGTTCGGGAAGAAGGAGTGAGCCCATGCCTACGCAGTCCAATCCACGCAAGCAACCTGCCATCATCGGCTCGGCCCTCCAAAGCCTGCGGCGTTCCTACGGGGGACTTCTGCTGCTGGCCGTCCTGATTCTGTTCCCGTTCGCCTTCGCCAGCATCACGGGAACGTCGGTGAACGAAGGGCCCGCCAAGTACTGGCAAGGGCAACTCATCACCGTATTCATCATGGCCATCTTCGCCATGTCCTACGACCTGCTCCTGGGCTACACCGGCATCCTGACCTTCGGGCATGCGGCGTTCTTCGGCGGCGGGGCGTACACCATGGCGCTGTTCCTCACCCATGTGGCGCCCGGCCTCATCAAGACGTATCGCATAAGCCTGCCCGGCGGCCTGGATATCACCGAGCCTAGCGTGTTCGCGCTGGCTGTACTCCTCGCCTTCGGCGTCTCGCTGGCGCTGGGCTTGCTATTCAGCGTCGTGTCCGTGCGCGTCAAGGGCGTGTACTTTGCAATCATCACCCTGGCCATGGCCGAGGCCATTCACATCCTCTCCAAGGCGACCGATTTCGTAAAGTGGACGGGGGCCGACGAAGGGCTGCACGGGGTCCCGGTCCCCGCATGGATCAACCCCACGCAGTATCGCCTGCGCTTCTACTTCATCGCCCTCGCCTTTACCGTGGTGATGTACTGGTTTGCGCGGCGCGTCGTCCATTCGCCAACGGGCCACGTATTCGTCGCGATACGCGAGAACGAGAGCCGAGCGCGGATGATCGGCTACAACCCCGCGCTGTTCCGCACGATTGCCTTCGTGGTATCGGCGCTCATCGCGGGCCTGGCAGGGGCGCTCTTCGCCGTCTGGACGGTGAGCGCAACGCCGTCCATGACCTCCGCCGTTACCACGGTCAACGCGCTCATCATGACCATTCTGGGGGGCATGGGGACACTCGTAGGCCCGATGATCGGCGCCGCCGTGCTTGAGTTCTTCGGGCAGTTCCTCTACCAGTGGTTCGGCGCGCGATGGCCCCTCGTGTTCGGCATCATCTTCATCGTGCTGGTCATGTTCCTGCCCTATGGCGTCGTCGGCACGTGGAGGCTGCGGAGCGCCGAATGGAAGCGACGCTGGAGCCTGCGACGGCAGCGCGCCGCAGCGCAGGAATAGCGACCCTCGCCCCACCGCGCCGAAACACCCCACACACAGCGGCGGCCCCCGAATGTGATGAATGTCACAGCATTGGGGGCCGACTTGGACTACAATCACGGCGAACATCGCAGACTCGTAAGGATAACGGAGGAGCGCCGCATGTATTCACAAGCCCGTTTCAATCGGCTTCTCACCACGCCCGAGGGCCTCGCCTTTGTCGCCCTTGCGTGGGTCGGACTCCTGCTCGCGCTGCTTGCCCTGCTCTCGGGCCCTTCGCAAGCCCTGGGCCTTGCGCGCTACATCCCCATCACCCTGAACGACGCCGAGCGCGTCGGCCGCATCATCATGCTGTATCACAGCCTGGCCATCCCCTTCCTGGCGTCGCTCGTGTACCTCACCATCGCCTGGGCGGAGATTCCAGACCGAATCGCGCAAGCCGTCAAGCCCCCCATCACCGCGGGTTTCCTGCTGACCAGCATCGGCGGGCTGACCTTCGGCTATCTGGGTCGCAACTGGCTGTTTCACAGCGTGTATCTCCTCGGCCTCAGCCTCACGTTCTACGGCGGGGTTCTCTTGGCCGTTGGCCTGTTCCCGCGCAGGGATAGCCCCCATCGGCTGGCCCCCTGGGCCTTCTGGCTCACAGCCGTAGCCCTGCTGATTTCGGCCATCATCGGCGGCGCCGTCGGGGCCTTTTTCGGCAACGGGTTCAAGGCCATACTGGCCGAGGACATCATCCGCGAGGAACATGACGTCTTCCAGCGCGGCGTCATCGCCCACTTGCACATCATGCTCACCCTGATTGACGTGGCGATTCTGCTGCTGGTCGCGCGCATCACGCCCCTGGGCAGGCGTGCATCGCGCTGGGTATATGGTCTGGCGGTCATCGGCACCATCATCGTGTCGCTGGCCACGTGGAGCGTCATCATCGGCCCCTTGGAGAAGGTCGCGCACAAGGTCATCAACATCGGTGCGGGATTCCTGCTCCCCGCGGGCATCATCGTGGCCGCAGTGGGGCTTCGCGCCCTGGCCCGTGAGCGCAGCCTGCTCCGAGACCCGTTCCGCCTCGGCCTCTACGGGTTCCTTATCTTCGTTAACTTCGTCGTTACCGCCCCTGGCGTCTACGTGGCCATGAACCTGGAGACCTACCGCCTGCCCGCCTATCTGGAGGTAGAGCGCACCATCGCCGTCGGCCACTGGCACGTGCTGGCGACGCTATCCGCGGCGATGGGATTCCTGCTGATTGGGCATCTGCGCGGGTCGCGGACTCGCGCCGCGCGCTTGGCCGCCTGGGGCATGATCGCCGGAACATCCGTGGCGCTCGTGTTCATCCTGCCCTACATGTTCCGCCGGCCCGAGACCGTCGTCGCATGGCCCAAGCCGTTCTTTGAGGCCGGGATCGGCGTGGCGATGCTGTCGCTGGCAGTCTACCTGGTTGCCGAGATGGTCGCCTTCTTCCGCGGGCAGACCAGGGAATCCATGGGAGAGGGTTAGCCATGAACAACCTGCGCGACACGCGGACACTTGCCCTGGCGCCTGCCAGGTCGCTACTCCTGCGCGACCTCTTCGCCCTCACCAAGTTCCGCCAGACGCTGCTCCTGCTCATCACCGGCGTCTGTGCCTACGCGCTTACGCTGCCGGGGGCGATTCGCTGGGGAGAACTCGCCCTCGCGACGTTCGCCCTGTTCGCATCCATATCGGGCTGCACCGCGCTCAACATGGTCGCCGACCGCGACATAGACGCTGCCATGCGACGCACCACGGGAAGGCCCTTGGCCGCGGGTCGCCTGTCGCTTTCCGCCGCGATGGCGTTCGGGCTTGCGCTGTCGGTGGCCGGGCTTCTGCTCGCGTGGGCGCTGACGCCGCTATTCGGGCTCATCGTAACGACAGGCTTCGCCCTGGACTTGGGCGTGTACACGCTGTGGCTCAAGCGCCGAACGCCCATGTCTATCCTAATCGGCGGACTGTCCGGCGGCATGCCCGCCCTGGCGGGCCGCAGCCTTGCGCTGGGTTCCGTGGACATCGTCGGCGTGCTCCTCGCCATGGCGGTGCTGCTTTGGATTCCCGCCCACATCCTCAGCCTGTCCACGCGCTACGCCGAGGACTATGCGCGGGCGCGCGTGCCCGTGTGGCCCAATGTTTATGGCCTTCGCGCGACGTACCGTCTGGTCGCCGTGGCGACGGTTCTGAACGTCGCGGTGCTGCAACTGGCGGGGGTCTTGCTGGCTTTGGGCGTAGCGGCGCTCCTCGCCTTGGGCGCGCTCGGAAGCGTTCTGCTGGCGTTCGCGCTCATCGCGTGGGCGCGGCCGTCGGACGCCAACACGTGGCGCCTGTTCAAGTTCGCCTCGGTGTACATGCTCGTGTCGTTTGCAATCCTGACGCTCGGAGCGATCCTGCGCTGAACCCACATCGCCCGCGCCGCCGATTTTGACAACACGGGCATGTTGTATAGAATAAAGCCGTAAGGTTGCCGAGGTAGCTCAGTTGGAAGAGCACATCACTGAAAATGATGGGGTCCCCAGTTCAAATCTGGGCTTCGGCACCTGGGCGGAAGTGGCTCAGCGGTAGAGCATCTCCTTGCCAAGGAGAGGGTCGCGGGTTCAAATCCCGTCTTCCGCTCCTTTTATTGTCCAGGGCGACGTAGCCAAGTGGCAAGGCAGGGGTCTGCAAAACCCCGATCGCGGGTTCAAGTCCCGCCGTCGCCTCCAAAAGGCTGTCATTCCGGTGGCAGCCTTTGTTTTTCGCCCCCAAGCATCCCCAACATGACGACTCGGTTCCAAAGCCCGCCGGCGCCTGCTGTCATTCTGAGCGGCGAAGCCGCGAAGAGTCTCGCGCCCCCGATTCGCGCAATCCGTAGTATCCGTGGATTCCGTTTCCCCATTCCCGTATTTCGTGCCATTTGCGGTTACTGCTGTTATTCCGAGCGGCGAAGCCGCGAAGAGTCTCGCCCCTCACCCCAGCCCTCTCCCGAAGGGCGAGGGCGTATCGCCTTCGGCTCAGCATGACAAGACGCAACCAAATCAACATGACCCGCGTCATGGTCTTCCTCCCCGCACCCTGCTATACTTGTGCAAAATCCATTGGAGGAGGAATCCCATGAGCAATATGCCTCAACCCGGCGAGGTCGCGCCGGACTTTGAACTCCCATCAGACAGCGGCCAGAGCGTTCGCCTCTCCGATTTCCGGGGCAAGAAGGTCGTCCTGTACTTCTACCCGAAGGACATGACCTCAGGCTGCACGAAGGAAGCGTGTTCCTTCAGGGACAACTACCCCCAATACGAGGAAGAAGGCGCGGTCATCCTCGGCGTCAGCCCCGACCCGCCCCAAAGCCATGTGCGCTTCAAGAGCACGTACAACCTGCCCTTCGTCCTCCTGTCCGACGAAGACCACAAGGTCGCCGAAGCCTATGGCGTCTGGGGCGAAAAGCAGATGTACGGTCGCTCCTACTACGGCGTACTCCGAACCACCTTCGTTATCGGTGAGGATGGGAGAATCGCCAAGGTCTTCGCCAAGGTGAAACCCGACGGCCACGGGGAAGAGGTGCTGGAAGCGTTGTGAGAGGAGCCCTGCCTACGGCTCAATCCGCAACAAGGCGGGCTGCACCATCTCTATCCAATACCCTGCGCCAGGCGTCATCCGCGTCAGCGAATTCAATTCGGGCGGCACGGTGAAGTCGTACAGCAGCCATGGAGACTCCGGCTGGCTGGCCTGATACGTGTACACCCGCACGTACTTCCCCGCGATGGAACCCAGGGCGTCGGAGACCTCGCGGGCCTGAAGGGACGGATAGGCGATCAGATTGAGCCCTGTGATGAGCGGAATCTCGGCCGGCGTCGTGATGGGTAGGCCAGACACCGTCAGCGTGCACGGCTCCGTCGCGCGCAGCCAGAGCCCATACCGCAAGTCCACACTGTCCAGCCCGCCGGTCTGTGAAGCCAGAGCGGGCTGGTACACTTTCCAGCGCGCGTTGGATGCGAACGCGTCGTACTGCATGGCCATATCGTACCGCCCCGCGATGGAGGCGAAGACGTTGCTCGGCGCCGTATCGGTGATGACCAGCGGGATGGAAATCAAGTTCCAGCCCGCCTGCAGCGGCCAGGTAAACGAAGCGACGGGACTGGGCGTTGGCGTCGGCGTTGCGGTCGGCTCCGGTGTCGGCGTGGGCTGTATCCCAAGCAGGCCGATGCCGGTATAGTAGTGCCGCAGGATCTCGTCAAAGGTTGCGCCGCGTTTGGCCATGGCGATGGCGCCTTCCTGGCACATGCCCACACCGTGCCCCCAGAGCCACGTGTACCCGCACTCGCAGGCGACGCTGCGACAATACGGCAGCGCCTGCACCCACACATCCTCGCTGTTGCGGGTGCGGCCATCACAGTGCCCGAAGTAGAAAGCGCGGATGATGCTGCCGCGATACGCCGCGAACACGCCCCTCGTCTCCTCCACAGCCTGATCCGTTCGGGAGAAGTGGGTCGCCTTCCACACCTGGCAGTGCGTCGTCGTGCAGACATTGGCGCCCTGAGCGGCGTGATTCCACGACGTAACGGCGTAACTGCGCGCGGCGACTGCCTGAGCCTTCAGCGCCTCCATGGGGGCAGATGGCGGCAACTCCTGCGGCACCACGCCCTTCACGTATTCCTCCAGGTCCATTTCCACCACCTGGCCGTCCGGCATAAGGACGCGAATCGTAGAAGGAGCGGCGGCGATGCCCACGTTGAAATCGGGCGACCAGGCCTGCTCGGGCGGGGTAACCATGCGGCGGAACAGCGCCTCCTCCTGGGCGGGCGTCGGGTTCTCCACGACCAGGCCGAAATCCACACGGGTCGCGCGGCCGACCATCACCTGCACATGGGTCTGCGACATCGCCAGGTACCCCGGAGCGCGGAGGTTCACCGTGTGCTGCCCCGGCGGCGCGCTGAGGGAATAATAGCCGCCCGCATCCGTGTACACGCCGCCTCGCACCCCCTCCAGGGATACGAAAGCGCCCTCCACAGGGAGATCCGTCAGGATGTCGCGCACCTGGCCGAAGATGATCCCGCCGTCAGCAGGCGGCACCAAGCCCGCGTCCGCGCCTGAAGTTGGCGACGCCGCCCACGCGTTTGGGGCCCACAGAAGGCAAACAAACCCTACGACAACGAGAACCAAACGACGCATACCCATAGCGCTTCCCTGGAGCGTAGTCGCGACTCACAAGAGAAAACGCGCCCAACCCCCAGGAGGTACGGGCGAATCAGCGCCGCGCCGCCTTGAAAACCTGGAACCGATTGGCAACCATGATGCCCAGCAAAATCGCCCCCATGCCGATGACCGATGTCCAGCGGATGTCCTCGCCCAGCAACAGCCATCCCCAGAACAGCGCGCCGATGGGAATGATATAGGTTACCAGGGAGGCCTGAACCGCCCCGCCGTGTTCCAGAATCCAGTAGTAGATAAGGTAGGCGATCGCCGTGCCGAGAATGGCCAGTGCCAGCGTGGACGCCCACGCGCGGGGCGACGGCGACAGCGCCAGCGGCCGCTCAAACGCAAAGGCCAGCGGTAGCGTGATGATAAACCCTGCCAGCAACATGCCCGTGGACAGCACGGCCGGCTCGTGCCCGCTCAGATGCCGCCGCGCGAAGACCGCAGCGATGGCGTAACTCAGGCCCGCGCCCACCACCGCCAGGTCACCCAGAACATTATGCATCACGCCGCCGCGAATGTCGGGAGCAAAGAGCACAATCACCCCCGCGAACCCGATGACAACCCCCGCCGCCTTGAACCCATCCATGCGCTCGTCGTTGCTCCAAAAGTGGGCCAGGATCACCGTGAACAGCGGCATCGTGCCGGTGAGTATGGCTGCTAGGGCGCTGGAGATGTGCAGTTCGCCCCAGTTGATGAGGCCGTACGGGATAAGGGTATTGAAAAGCCCCATGACGAACAGAGGCCGCCAGAGCGACCGAGGCGGGAACTGCCGTCCGCGCAGCAGTAGGTATGCGGCCAGCAACCCACCGCCCAACCCTGTGCGAAGCACCACGAAGGTCAAGGGGGTAATCTCCGCCACGCTCACCTTGATGAACATGTAGGAAGCGCCCCAAATCGTACCCAACAGGAGCAGCATGAACGCATTCTGCAACGGCATAGTCTCTCCCCTACGTGTGAAATGCGAGATGTGCAGCACTGCGCGCCGCTCGGCTAGAGCAGCGCGGAGATGAGCCAGTACGCCAACATGCCTGCCACAATCGTCAGCAGCACCGACCGCGTGCGCCAGGCAACTACCGCCCCCACTACGGCAGCGGGAATCTGAGGTCCCAGCGTGATCCGACGCTCCGCAAGGAGCACGGCGGGCGCGATGAGCGCAGACAGGATCGCCACGGGCACCAGTTGAAGCCAGCGGAAAACCGGCCGCGGAAGTTCCCGCGACAGGAGCGGCATCATCGCGAAGCGCGTCAGATACGTTACCAGCGCCATGCCGGCGAATACCACCCACGGATTCACACCCGCTTGCCTCCTCCGCGTGCGGCGGCCAGACCCACCAGCGACCCGAGAATCCCCGCGACGATGATGTGCCAATTTCCAGGCAGGTACAAAGCGCCCACCACCGCCGACGCCCCCGCGACCGCAGCCGCCACAGCCGACGCCCAGCCCTTGAAGAACGATGCGACCAGCCCGATAAACGCCAACGGGAAGACCATCTCCAGCCCGTAGCGGGTCAGGTCGGGGATGGATTGCCCCGCCAGCGCCCCCAGGAAGCCCGACGGCCACCACGTCAGCCAGATGCAGAGGTTCGCGCCGAGAAAATACCACTCGCTGCCCTTCCCCCGCTCGTACGCCGCGATGGCCATGGCGTAGGACTCGTCAGACATCCACAGGGCCAAGAGCATCTTCCATCGCAGCGGAAGCCGGTTGAGATACGGCGCGATGGAAGCGCCCATCAGCAGATGGCGCAGATTGATAATCAACGTCGTCAGGACGATGGCGCCTGGGCTGGAGGAGGCCCACATGCCCAGCGCGGTGAACTGCGACGAGCCTGCGTGGACAATGGCCGACATGCCGGCCGTCTCCACCGGCGAGAGGCCGATAGCCCTCGCCGCGACGCCGTACACCAGGCCAAAGACCACCACGCCCGGCGTCAGCGGCAACGTATCCAGGAAACCGCGTACCAATAGGGCAGGCCCACGTCTTGCGCTCATTAGCGTTGTATGATACTATTCCGCGGCCAGAACGCAAAACGGCGAGGTGGCCCGCATGACATCATTCCTGAACGCGGACAACGTCATCCTTCTCGCAGCCATCGCCACATTGGGCACCGGCATCGCCACGGGTCTGGGCGCGCTGCCCGCCCTGCTCACGGTGCGCGTCAGCGACAAGTTGCTGGATGGCCTGCTTGGGTTTGCAGCGGGGGTCATGCTCGCCGCCACGTCCTTCAGCCTGCTCCTGCCGTCCATTGAAGCCGGAGGCGTGTGGGTTACCGTCACGGGGCTTCTCATCGGGGCCGCGTTTGTTGCCCTGATGGACAGGGTCGTGCCTCACGTGCACTTCATCTCCGGCGCGGAAGGCCCGCCTTCGGCCACGTTGAAACGCATCACGCTGCTCATTCTCGCCATCACCATTCACAACTTCCCCGAAGGCATGGCCGTGGGGGTTGGGTTTGGTAGCGAGAAGATGGACGTCGCCGTTGCGCTGGCCATTGCCATCGGCCTGCAGAACATGCCCGAAGGGCTGGCCGTGGCGCTCCCGCTCATGCGCGAGGGCTACTCGCGCTGGAAAGCGGTACTATACGCCCTGATGTCGGGCTTGGTGGAGCCCATCGGCGGCATCTTGGGCGCGGCGCTGGTATCGGTCGCGCACCCGCTCCTGCCCTGGGGGCTGAGTTTCGCCGCCGGGGCCATGCTCTACGTCATCAGCGAGGAGATGATCCCCGAGACGCACCGAAAGGGATTCGCCAAGGTCGGCACGACGGGGCTTCTCGCCGGCTTTGTCGTGATGATGGTGCTGGACAACCTATTCGGCTAGGCCGGCCGAGCCGTGGTGGTGCGAGGCCATCTCATGCCTGCTTCAGCGCACGGGCGAACCGCGCCCCGAATTCCTCCGCGGCGGCCAAATCCTCCCGCGTCGGCCCGCCGCGGAATTCCAGCGTCTCCACCAGTTCCCACTTGAGCGGGGTGATGAGATCGGTCAGTTCCTTTTGCGCGCCGCCGCTCCAGCCATAACTCCCGAACCACGCCGCTTTCTTGTTCAGGACCCGCTTGCGCGCCGCGATGTCCAGCAGGTGCGCCATCGGGGGGAACAACCCCACTTCATACGTCGGCGCGCCCATCATCACGCCCGACTTGGTCCACAGAGAAGGCAGAATGTAACTGTAGTGGGTGCGCGCAACATCAAAGACCCCTATCGGCACGTCCTCGCGCGAAATGCCCTGGGCCACGGCGTTCATCATCTTTTCCGTGTTCCCGTACATTGAGCCATACACCAACGTAACGCCCGGCTCCGCTGGCTCTGTCGCATAGCGCGCCCACTGGGCGTACAGGTCCACGATGCGCTGCGGAGACTTGCGCCAAATGAGCCCATGGGACGGCGCAATCACCTCCACAGGCGTTGACTGCAGTTTCTTGATGGCGCGGAGCACAGGGCCGCTGAACTTCGCCACGATGTTCACGTAGTACCGCAGCGCCTCGCGCTCGTAGAAACTCATGTCCACGCACTGGTCATCAAAGATCGCGCCGCGAAGCGCGCCGTAACCGCCGAAAGCGTCGCCCGAGAAAAGCACCTTCTCGCCCTGGTCGTAGGTCATCATCGTCTCCGGCCAGTGCACGAAGGGCGTGGAAAAGAACTGCAGCGTATGGCGGCCCAAGTCAAGCGTGTCTCCATCTTGCACCACGCGGACCGTTTCGGCATCCCCGTAGAACGCCCCCAGCAATTCCTTCGTCTTCTCCGTGCCGAGAATCGTCGCGCGGGGCGCCAATCGGCGGAAGAGCGTCAGCAGCCCCGAGTGGTCCGGCTCAATGTGATTGACGACGATGTAGTCAATCGCGTCCAGTTCGGCCAACTCGGCAACCTGGCCAAGAAACTCATCGGCTTTGAATGCCTTGGCCAGGTCTATCAGGGCAACCTTCTCATCCCGGATGAGATACGCATTGTAGGAAACGCCGGTCTGGTCAATGGGCCAGAGACCTTCAAACAGGTCAGTGGTCCTGTCATTGACGCCAATCCAGTAGATGTCGGGGCGAACTTGCACAACGCTCATGACGTTACCTCCTGATGCGATGCCTTCTCGTTCCACCGCACATGATACCCCACCTATGCGAGTTTTGCAAAGCCCATTCACACGGAACTGAAACCGCACCCGTGCCGTTCACCAACACAGCCCCGAATCACGCCCTGGACTCGGTTCCAAACTGTGTTGGTGAAACGCAGACACACTCTCCTCACGTGTCATTGCGAGCGAAGCGAAGCAATCGCACGTCCCGGAGATTGCTTCGGGCGCTCCGCGCCCTCGCAATGACAGCCACCAACAGACTTTGGAACCGAACCACGCCCTGCACGCCTTTGACAAAGGGCCGTCCGGATAGTAGAATGCGTCCAGATGGCCCATCTGCCGGGACTCGGCCCGATGGCCATCCCGACAACTCCGGAGATCTTCTGTGATTGCCAATCATGCGGAGAGCACGCTTCACGTCTTTGTTGAGGTGCGGCCCCCTCACGCCATGGGGCGTGGCGCACCGCCGCTCCTCGCCAATGCCCGCCACCGCGCCGCACTACGGATGGCCCAAGCGGCCCAGGCGTGCGGCGCCCGCGCGGCACTGCTGAACGGAGGCCGCCGATTCTCTCGTGCGGCGGCGCATGGGAATGCCCTCTGGGTCCGATGGGGCGGGGGAGCGTTGCTGGACGGCGAGGCCATACGCCGCTTGGGTTCCGCCGCGAGCGACGGCTGCATCTGGGGCAACCGTACCCCCAACGCGGACCTGTGGGCGTTTCCGGCGCGGACATGGCCGCAGCCCGGCAGCGCGCCGCAGAGATTCTTCCCGCCCTCTGCCGCAACGATGTTCCGCCTTGCCACCGCCGCAGACCTCTGCCTGCTCGCCGCGCTGGGCCCGCACGAACTGGCGCGCGATGCTGGGCGCGTCGCAGCTCCCGCCGTACTCCACAACATCCGCGCCGCTACGCGCCTGTTGACCCGTCGCACCGCCGAACTGGTTGTCGTAGGAGACACAGGCGCCGACGGATGGCATCACCTGGAGCAAGAGACCGCTTGCCGCGTTCGGCTTCTGGGCGATGCGCGCGGCGGATTGCTCGCCCATCTGCTCGCATCGGTGGGAGCCGAGCGTTTCGTCCGCTACCTATCCGAACTGGGCCAGGCACTCCTGGTCAACACCCGCATCCTGTTCGGAGAATCCGCCCCACCAACGCCGCGCGACTTCTTCTACTCGGACATGGGGCTGACCGAGCGCATCGCCCATCGCGGGCTACGGGCGCTCACCGAAGCGCTGATTGGCGGCGACCGGCCAGCCATCCTGGGCGGCCAAAGCCTGCTCACGGGCGGCGTGTACCTGCTGATAGAACGCGCGTGGGAGGGCGAGGAATTGCCACGGCAGTACGAAACCCTCGCCATGCCCTCCGCCAAGCAAACCACAAAGGAGTGAGGAAATGCAAAACCGTCGCGATTTCCTGTTCCAGGGCCCCTTGGCCCTGCTAGACCCTGACGTTCAGGCGCTGATTGACCTGGAAAGGGAGCGCCAATCTCGGCGAATCATCTTGATTCCCTCGGAGAGCATGGCCCCCGCTGCCGTGCGCGAGGCGCTTTCCTCCGAGTTCTCCCACATCTACGCCGAAGGGTATCCCCCGACGCGGATGACGCGCGAACCCGAGGACCTGCTGCTGGATCACGACTATCAACTGGCGCACTATCGCCGCTACGCGGACCGTCGCTTCTACAAGGGCGCAGATTATGTCAACTTTGTGGAAGCCCTGGCCCAGCGCCGCGCCGCAGCCTGCTTCGCCAACGACCGCGTGCGCGCTGACCAAATCTTCGTCAACGTCCAGCCCCTCTCCGGCGCCGCCGCCAACAACGCCATCTACGAGGCATTTGTCAGGCCCGGCGACACCGTGATGGGCATGAACCTGATGCACGGCGGCCACCTCACACACGGCAGCCAATTCAACCGCTCGGGCAAGCAATACCGCATCGTGTCCTACACCGTTGACCCGAAAACCGAGCGGTTGGACTACGATGCCATCCGCGAGTTGGCCCTCCAGCACCGCCCGAAGATGATCATCGCGGGCTACACCTCCTACCCGTGGGCCCCGGACTGGGAGAAGTTCCGCGACATCGCCGATGCGGTCGGGGCCATCCTCATGGCCGACATCGCCCACACCGCCGGCATGGTCATCGGCGGCGTGTATCCCAGCCCGGTGGGCATTGCCGATGTTACCGTCTTCACCACGCACAAGACCATCTGTGGCCCGCGCGCAGCCGTCATCCTGACAACGTCGGAGGAACACGCCGCGAGGGTTGACAACGCCGTGTTCCCCGGCGAGCAGGGCGGGCCTCATGTCAACACCTTCGCCGCCCTCGCCGTCGCCTTCAAACTCGCCCAGACGCCGCAATTTGCCGCGCTCCAGAGGCAGATTGTCGTCAACGCGCGGGCGCTGGCCCAGAGCCTACAGCATCGCGGCCTGCGCCTGGCCTATGGCGGCACCGACACGCACCTCCTCCTCGTGGACCTCAAGTCGGTCAAATCGGCGAACGGCGAGTTCCCCAGGGGCGAAGTAGCCGCCCGCCTGCTGGAAATCTGCGGCATCATCGTCAACAAGAACACAATCCCCGGCGATGAAATCACTGCCCTTGCCAGCGGCATTCGGCTCGGCACCCCGTGGGTTACGCAGCGGGGCATGCGCGAGCAGGACATGGACCAAATCGCCGATTTCATCTTCCGCGTCGTGAGGGAGATTCGCCCGTTCCAGTACCTCGGTCTCAGCGGCGTACTCCCGCGCGGCAAAGTTCCCTTCTCCCTGATTCGGCAGGTGCGGCGCGAGGTGGACGAGTTTGCGTCGCGCTTCGAGCCGAAAACCGAGCAGCGGTCCGCGTACCCCCATTACCACCTGCCCCCCGCGGAGAAACCGCCCGCCTGGCTGGCCCAGGCCCACGAAGCGGATACGGCCGCGGTCTCGCACGCCTTGCGCGAAGGCGCAGCCGTGATTGACCCCTCGCATTTCACCGTGCTCCTGGTGCGCGGCGCTCGGGCGCGGGCATTCCTGCAAGAGGCCTCCACCGCGAACCTGGCGACGCTGGAGCCGGGTCGGGCAGCCCATGCCGCGCTTCTGGATGGCGATGGCCGGCTGCTGGATGACGTGCTCATCATCCGCCTGGCTCCGACGCCGCGCGGCGAAGACTGCTACTACGTGGTGGCCAACGCCGCCAACGCCGACACCGTCAGGGACTGGTTCCGAGCCTTGAGCGATGGCTATGTGCTCTTTGACAATCACGATGTGCTCCGCAAAGTGCAAGGCCCTGCTGTTGTGGTGGACGCCACTGCCGAAGCACAAGCCCCGGACGCCGCACGGGTGGCCGTGGCCGTCGTGGGGCCGGCGGCAAGCGCGCTTGTGGAGGCGGCTGTGTCGCCGAGCCGCGGCGACAGCAACCCCGCAGAAGCGCCGGTTGCCGAGAGGATTCGGCTGATCGGCCCCGTGCCCTTCCTGCGCGACGGATTCCTGTGCGTGGGCGACCCCGACGCCGTGCGTGCCCTGGAGGAGCGACTCTTGCAGGCAGGCGCGGTGCCCGGCGGCAGGAGCGCCTGGCTTGCCGCGCGGCGGGCGGCGGGACTGCCCACCTATGACGGCGACGCGCCTCGCCCCAGCGGCCTGGCCCTGCTCCAGGGCGGGCACGAGCGCATGTTTGACCTGCGCAAGCCCTACTTCGTGGGACAGGATTCTCTGGCCCCCTCGGCCCCTGTGGAACGATTGCCCGAGTTCGTGTGGCAACCGCTGGAGAACGAAGAACTCAAGCGCACCCCCCTATACGAAGAGCACAAGAAGCGCACACGCAAGTTGATTCCCTTCGCCGGCTGGGAGATGCCGGTCTGGTACACCAGCGTAAGCGAAGAACATGCCGCCGTTCGCAAGGCCGCCGGGCTCTTTGACGTGGCCCACATGGGAGTGCTTGAGGTCTCAGGCTCCCACGCCTCCGCGTTCCTGGATGTGGTGGCCTCCAACTACGTGCGCTGGCTGGAGCCGGGGCAGTCCCAGTACGCCTACCTGCTGGACCCCGACGGCAACGTGCTGGACGATGTCATCATCTACTGCCTGACCCGCGAACGCTACATGATGGTGGTCAACGCAGCCAATGCCGACAAAGACTGGGCCTGGCTCAACGCGGTGAACGAGGGGCGCGTGCTCATTGACCGCAGCCGCCCATATGTGCGCGTTGAGACGCCGGCCGTTCTGCGAGACCTGAAAGACCCGCGCTGGGGCAAGGATTGCCGGGTTGACCTGGCGCTGCAAGGCCCTGCGTCGCTGGCTATTCTGCAAAGCCTTGCCCGCCACGCCCGGCAGGCCACGGATTTGGCCCACATCCGCCGCACCGAGTTGATAGAGACCACCCTCGCGGGCATGCCCATCGTCATCTCGCGAACGGGATACACCGGCGAGCCTGTGGGCTATGAACTGTTCGTGCACCCCGACGAAGCCGTGCGCCTGTGGAACCTGCTGCTGGAGAAGGGCGAGCCGTTCGGGCTGAAACCCGCCGGCTTGGCGGCCCGCGACTCTACCCGCATTGAGGCCGGCCTCCCGCTGTACGGGCACGAACTCGCCGGGGATTACGGCATCACGCCGATTGAGGCGGGGTTTGAGCCTTATGTCAAGTATCACAAGCCATTCTTCGTCGGGCGCGAGGCCATCCTACGCCACTCGGCGAGCGCGACCCACACCATCGTGCGGTTCCGGGTCAACTCGCCCAACGCGCGCGCGCTCCGGGGCCACGAGCCTGTGGTCAACAAGCGCGGGCAATACATCGGGCGTGTTACCAGCTGCACCCTCGTGGGCGAAACGCAAATCGGCATGGCCCTCGTGGACAAACGCTACGCGCAGGAGGGCGCGGAGATCGCCGTCTTCCCGACCGCGGCAGCCAAGAGCAGCGGGCCCATCTCCCTGGCCGACCTGCAACGCGGCGACCAGGTCCTCCTCCCCGAGTGGTGCACGATCCTGGCTCGGTTCCCCAGGCTGGGCATGCCCCCTAGCGCAGAGGGCGGAGAATAGCACACCCCATACAGCCGCACGCAAGCCACACACAAGGCAAGGGAGAGGCCTGCGCGCCTCTCCCTTGCCTTGTTCAGCGCCGAATTCGCACGGGTCTCAGCGATCCGCAGCAATCTTCTCGGCCAGTTGACGAACCCCCCGCGCGGCCTTGTTGCGCGGGTTCATGAGGAAGATAGGGCTCCCCTGATTCGCCGCCAGCGCCACCTCTACGCCGCCAGATTCCAGGGAGAATGGCTCTCGCCCGCCCAGCACGCGCTTCACATCCTGCTCGCGGATGCCCGTTTCCACGCCCGTGCCGTTGAGGACGGGCATCACCTTATCCGCAGGGTAGCCCAGCGTGCGCGCCAGCGTCAGGAACAGGCTCGCGTTGCGCAGCGCGCCGATGTCGGCGGTCAGAACGAGCAGGACGATCGCAGCCTTGTCCAGCACCATCAGCGTTCGATCGTCATACACCCGCTGGGTGTCCACGACGATGTAGTCAAACATGTAGGAGGCGATGTCCAGAACCCGCCCGATGAGACGGGCCGACACCTCCTCGGCGCGCTCCGGGCGTGGAGGCGACAGGAGAACGCGAATCCCAGACGGATGCTCCACCATCGCCTGGGCAAGCATCGCGGAGTCCAGTTCATCCACATACTGCACCAGGTCGTTGATGGTGTGCACAGGGGGAACGTTCAGGTGCAGGCCCACATCCCCGAACGACAGGTCAGCGTCCATGAGGGCCACCGTGCCGCGCGTAACCTCCCGCAGCGCCAGGGCCAGATTCACGGCCAGCGTCGTCGTCCCAACGCCCCCCTTGCAGCCGAACACGGCGATGATGGTCGCGGGCTGCGCCTGCACAGTGCTCGGCACCGTGGCAGCGCCATGCCGCGCCAGCAGCGCCTTGAGCCGCACCTCCAACTCCACCGGCTCAAAGGGCTTCACCATGTAGTCATCGGCGCCGGCCTCAAAACCGGCCACCTTGTCCGCCACATCGCCCCGCGACGTGAGAAGCAATACGGGGACAGCGCCAACCCGCGGGTCCTTGCGTATCCGGCGCACCAGTTCGTAGCCATCCATGTCCGGCATGACTACGTCGGTGATGACCACATCTATAGGTCGCGTGCCCAGGATGTTCAGTGCCTCGGGGCCGCTGCTGGCTTCTACAACTTGCAGCCCCGACCGCGCCAGCGTCGCCTTCACAAACGCTCGCGCCGTCGCGCTATCGTCTACGATAAGGGCCGTCGGGGCGCCCATCGGTATCCCCTTCCCCTCAAAGGTCTCTCCTAAGGTTGCCAGCGCAGTTTGGGTTCGCGTGCCGCCCGCACGTCATCCAGTCGGCGGAGCGGCGTGGTATGGGGCGCGTTGTGCAGCAACTCCGGCTGGGTGCGCGCCTCCTCCGCGATTTGCAGCATGGCGTCGGCGAAGGCGTCCAGGGTCTCAAGGGATTCCGTCTCCGTCGGCTCTATCATCAAGGCCTCCGGCACGATCAACGGGAAATAGATGGTCGGCGGATGGAAGCCGAAATCCATCAGGCGCTTGGCGATGTCAATCGTGCGCACACCCTCTGCCCCGGGAATCTTCCCCGACAGGACAAACTCGTGCATGCACGTTCGCTTGTAGGGCAGCGGATACGTGTCCTGGAGGCGCACGCGCAGGTAATTCGCGTTGAGCACCGCATGCTCTGCCACCTGTCGCAACCCCTCAATGCCCAGGTGGAGGATGTAGGCGCAGGCGCGTACCAGCACCCCGAAGTTCCCGTAAAACGCCTTGACGCGGCCGATGCTCTTCGGCGGCATGAAGGGGTAGAAATAGAGCCCCTCGTCCAAAGACTCCTCGTCCGGAATCTCCACACGCACAATAGGGCCTGGCAGATAGTCCGCCAGCGCCTTCGTAACGCCCACCGGCCCCGCCCCCGGACCACCGCCGCCATGGGGCGTGGAGAACGTCTTGTGCAGGTTGAAGTGCATGATGTCAAACCCGAGGTCGGCGGGTCGCACGACTCCCACAATGGCGTTGAGGTTCGCACCATCGCCGTACAGAAGCCCGCCGCACCCATGCACAATCTTCGCGATCTCCAGGATGTTCTCATCAAAGAGGCCCAACGTGTTGGGATTGGTCAGCATCATCCCGGCCACGTGCTCGTCGCAATGCGCCTTGAGATCCTCCAAGTCCACGTTGCCGCGCGCATCGGACCGAATCTCCACCACCTCAAAGCCGCACATGGCAGTGGAGGCAGGATTGGTGCCGTGGGCTGAATCGGGCACCAGAACCTTCGTGCGCCCCAGGTCGCCCCTATCCCGATGGTAGGCCCGAACCATGAGCATGCCAGTAAATTCGCCGTGTGCCCCCGCAGCAGGCTGCAAGGAGATGGCTGCAAACCCGCTAATCTCCTGCAACAACCCTTGCAGCACGTACATCACGTAGAGGCAGCCCTGGACCATATGGGCGGGCTGGTAGGGGTGAACCGCAGCAAACCCCTCCAGGCGCGAGATCACCTCGTTGATTTTTGGATTGTACTTCATCGTGCAGGACCCCAGCGGGTAGAAGCCGGTATCCACCGCGTGGTTCAGGTGCGACAGGCGCACATAGTGGCGCACCAGGTCCGGTTCGCTCACCTCGGGCAATGGCAGATCGTTGCGGAGAAAGGCCTGGGGTAGTCTCGCCTCGGGCACGTCCAACTCCGGCAACGACGCAGCGCATCGTCCCGGCCTGCTGATTTCAAAGATGAGAGGCTCTGTCATCAACTCACCTCCTTGAGCGCCCGAACCAGCGTATCAATCTCCAGGCGCGAGTTCCGCTCCGTAACGCACACCAGCATGTGATTCGCCATCTCCGGATAGTCGCGGCCCAGGTCATACCCGCCGATGATATCCCGTTCCAGCAATGCCTCGTTCATCTCGGCGACCGGCTTAGGACATCTGACCACGAACTCCCTGAAGAAGGGCTTTGTCGTTACGACCTCGTAGTGGCGGAGTTTGGAGATTTCCCTGGCCAGGTAGTGCGCTTTGTGATAGCAGATTTCGGCGAGTTGGCGAAGCCCGCATTTGCCCAACGCGGCCAGATACACCGCCGCCGCCAGTGCATTCAGCGCCTCGTTGCTGCAGATGTTGGACGTGGCGCGCTCGCGGCGAATGTGCTGCTCCCGGGCCGAGAGGGTCAGCACAAACCCGCGCTTCCCCTCCGCATCCACCGTCTCGCCGACAAGTCGCCCGGCCATCTTGTGCACGTACTGCTCTCGCGTGGCGAAGAAGCCGAGGTAGGGACCACCGAAACTTAGCGGATTGCCCAGCGGCTGGCCCTCGCCTACGACGATGTCGGCCCCGTAATCGCCCGGCGCCTTGAACAGCCCTAAGGCGATGGGATCGGCCACGACCACCCACAACGCGCCTTTGTCGTGCACGTGCTCGGCTATCCCCCGGAAGTCCTCCAACTCACCCAGGAAGTTGGGGAACTGGGTAACAAAGCAGGCGGTCTCCTCGTCAACCAGGCTTAGGAGCGATTGCGCATCCTGTCGCGTGTCGTCGCCCACGATCTCCAGGTCAAGCCCCTGCACATAGGTGCGCGTCGTCGCCCGATACTCCGGGTGCACGAACGGGGACATCACCACCTTGTTGCGCTTCTTCCGCAGCACGTTGTACGCCATCACAACGGCCTCGGCCACGGCGGTCGCCCCATCGTAGTGCGAAGCGTTGGCGACCTCCATGCCGGTCAGCGCGCAGATCATGCTCTGGTACTCAAAGATCGCCTGCAGCGTGCCCTGGCTAATCTCCGGCTGGTACGGCGTGTAGGCGGTATAGAACTCGGAGCGACTGACGATGTGGTCCACAACGCTAGGAATGAAGTGCCTATAGGCGCCCGCGCCCAGGAAGCACATATAATCGTTGACATTCGCATTGTTATCGCTGGCAAATCGGAAATGCTCCAGCAATGTCTGTTCGTCAAGCGGAGGGGGAAACTTAAACTTAGGGTAAAGCACCTTGGCCGGCACATCGGCGAAGAGGTTCTTGATGTGCTTCACCCCGATGGCGTCCAGCATGGCGGCGCGGTCGGCGTCGCTGTGGGGAATGTACGGCATTAGTGCCCTCCCTTCTTGGCCTCCTCGGCGAGGAACTTCGCATAAGCGTCGGCGTCCAGCAGGGACTTGGCCTCATCCGGATCGCTCACCTTGATGCGCACGAACCAGCCCTTGCCGTAGGGGTCCTCGTTCACCAGTTGTGGCGAGTCCTCCAACTCCTTGTTGACCGCGATGATCTCGCCGCTCAGGGGGAGATACACGTCCGACGCGGCCTTCACCGACTCCACCGTGCCGAACACATCGCCCTGGGCGAAGGTGTCGCCGACCTCGGGAAGTTCCACATAGACCACGTCGTTCAGTTCCTCCTGGGCGAAATCCGAGATGCCCACCACGGCCTCGTCGCCCTCTAGCCGCACCCACTCGTGGCTCTCCATGTACAACAGTCCTTGCTCTACTTTCATCTTTGCGCCTCCTTGTGAACGATATGTTCGTATGGGTCTAGAAAAACACCTGCGCCAGGCGATACAAGTCCAGGTCTACCTGGCGGATACCCGCCTTCAGAACGCTCAAGGGCACCGGCTCAATCTTGTTCCCGTGCAAGGCGGTCATCTGCCCGAAGCGCCCCTCACGGATCAAATCCACGGCGCCAACGCCCATACGCGTGGCCATCACGCGGTCAAAGACGGTGGGCGTGCCGCCGCGCTGCAAGTGCCCCACCACCACGAACCGCGCCTCAAACTGGGCGCACGTCTCAATGCCCTGGGCCACCGCCTCGCCGATGCCCCGCATGTCCATGCGCGGCCGGCCAAACGAATCGGGCGGGCCGGGCTCCAACGTGTTCGGCAAGTCCGACAGGCGCGCCCCCTCCGCCACCACGATGATGCTGTGATGTTTGCCCGCTTCCGCTCGGCGGCGCAGGTGCTCGCAGATCTCGGCAACGCTGGTGGGGACCTCAGGGATGACGATGAAATCCGCCCCGCCTGCCAGGCCACCCACCGTGGCCAGCCAGCCCGCCTCGCGGCCCATCACCTCCACCACAATGGCCCGACTGTGCGCGCTAGCGGTCGTGTGCAACTTATCCAGGGCCTCGGCAATCGTCGCCACAGCCGAGTCAAACCCAATGCACTGGTCGGTGCCTGGCACGTTGTTGTCAATCGTCTTGGGGATTCCAACCAGCGGCGCATCATGCTCTTCGTACAGTTTCTGCGCGATGCCTAGCGTGTCAATCCCGCCGATAACGACGACGGCGTCCAGGCCATGCGCTTTGATGGTGTTCAGCACCTTTTGGACCCCGTCGGGCACGGCAAATACATTCGTCCTCGTCGCGCCGAGAATCGTGCCGCCCGTGTGCATAATGCCCGAAACCGAATAGCGGGTGAACTCGGTTACTTGATCTTCCAGCAAACCGAGCCAGCCGTTCTGGATGCCGCACACCTGATACCCGTACTGGAACGCGCGTCGGGCCACCGCACGGATGGCCGCATTGAGGCCGGGAGCGTCTCCTCCCCCCGTAAGCACTCCGATACGCACCTCACACCTCCGTTGACGCAAATTGCCTTCACGAAGCAGTATAGCACAAACTGCGGCGCAGGGAAAGACCCTTTCGGGCAGGAGTCGGTTTGATCTTGTGTTGGTGAACCGTAGACGCACTCTCCTCGTGTGTCATTGCGAGCGAAGCGAAGCAATCCCACGCCCCGGAGATTGCTTCGGGCACTGCGTGCCCTCGCAATGACGGGTACCAACAGACTTTGGAACCGACTCTCGGGCAGGCCACGCGATGCCCTCGCTACTCGCTCCCCAGGCTCATCAGCCGCCCCAGCAGCGAACGCCGCAGTTCCACCGCGTTCTCGGGACAGACCTCGTGGCAGCAGTAGCAGCGGATGCACTTGTTCCAATCCATGCGGGCGCGGCCGTTGACCAGCGTAATCGCCTGCACGGGGCAACTCCGCACGCACACGCCGCACCCGACGCACCGCTCCGTCGCCTGCGGGTTCGCCACAATCTGCCGCGTTACCCAACCGCGGATGGATTTCGGCGCCGTACCCACGTCCAGCGCGGCGTAGTCCTCGGCCTCGCACGCGGGCTTGCCGTCCACGGTTCGCGCGGCCACCAGCCTCCGCCCCAAGCGCCGGATTGCCCGCGGGAAGATGCCCGTGTCCATCGTCGTCGCTGTGCCAAATCGGAAGCCCGACAGCCTGGCTTCCGCCAGAGGCAGCCCCAGGATGGGCACGTCTTCCACGGTGCAGGATGTAAGCCCGCGCGCTGCCGCCACCTTTAGGGGCGGGATGCTGAAAGGATCCATCCCGACCAGCGTTGCGCACACCACGTCCATCGCAAACGGATCGGCCGACGCAAGAAGCAGATTCGCCACATACGGATCCCCGCCCGACGGGCCGTTGCCATGCATGCCCACGATGGCATCCATGACCGTGAGCACGGGCTTCACGTAGGTGATGATGTCCACCAGCGCCTCGGAGAAGCGCATGGCATCCTGCAACTTGGCGTGGTAACCGAACTTGGTTACCCCAGGCACGACGCCGAACAGGATTTTCGTCGCGCCGGTAATGCGGGTCAGGTTGTGGGTCTTGAACTTTGGGAGCGCGATGACCGCGTCGGCCTCGGCCACCGCCTTCAGGATGTCCAGCCGCTTGATGAGGTGTCCCTCGGGGTGCGAAACCTGCAACGTGGACACGTCGTAGTTCAGTTCCATCCCCACTTCTTCGGCAACCTTATCGTAGCCCCCGCGGGTGTAGGCCAGCCGCAAGGCCGCCTTGTTGAACGGCCCCGCGGGACTCTCGGCGAGCACAGGCGTGGCCCCCGCCTCCCGCACCAGAATCGCAACCGCGCGCACCACAGCGGGATGGGTGATGATCGCGGAATCGGGCGAGGCGGCGCGCAAGATGTTCGGCTTCAGCACAACCCGCCACCCGGGCTTGACAAACGAACTCATGCCGCCGAGCATGTCCACCGCCGATCGCACGGCGCGCTCAACAGCCTCGGCATCGTAGGTGGTGCAACGTAGCATGGCAACCGTACCGGGCATGTCCACAAGACCTCCGATCGGAATGGGAAAGGCAACAACGCGTTGGTGTGGAGTATAGCACGTCCCTGGGCCTAGACCAAAAGCGGCTACTTGGACTCTGCGTTCCCGAGAATGCGCTCCTCCAGCCGCGGCGCGCCGAAACGAATCGCCACGACGCCCTCCAGCGAGCGCAGGGGCGTCTCGGCCGTGATCGTCGTGGAGCCGCGTGCGACGTAGGTAACGCGCCCCACCCCGCGGCACAATCCCTCCGCATCCACGAACCCGCAGATGCGTTGCGCCGTCGGCAGAAGCCAGTTCACGGCCGCGATAGACTGCAGCGGGAACGTTAGGGGGATGGCCTGCTTGAAGTAGGCCTCCCAGCGCTCCCGCCGCCACGCCACGCGCTCGGCCCGGCTGCGGATGCGCGCATGGGGCGAGACGCGCAGCGTAGTAATTCGCACCAGCGGGTGATTGCGCCAGGACGCGAGGATGGGGTTCAACTCCGCGCCCCGCACCAGCGCGATCACATAGCACGGCATCAGCAGGTCAATCTTGGCCTGTTTCAGCGCCAAGCCGCCCTGCCCGGGGTCCACAAGGCCGGTGGAATCCACGATGACCGTTTCCGCGCCCAGGGACAGCGCCTTCTCGTACAGCGTGTGCACGCCCACGAGGATGCGCAGCATGTGGCCGCGGGGGGAAATTGCGCCCACAAAGTACGTGTAGTCCGTGCACTGCGCGCCCGTGATGACGCGCAGCGTCATGGTGGCAGGCAGCCCGAGCGCGCCCTGGCCCACATCGCAGTCCATGAGCGCGATGGCCCGGGCGCGCGGGGCCCATTGCTGCAGCAGATAGTGCGCCAGCGAGGTCTTCCCGCTGTCGGTGCCGCCGACGAGGAGCACCGCGCCTCGCATATCCTGTGCGGCCAGCGATTCCCACTCCGGCGGCACAATGAGATTGGAAGCGACGTTTGCCTGTACCATTCTCGCCCCTCACAAGCCCAACGCAGCCGAATTATACCAGCCACAGGCGCGGCTGACAAGACTGCGCCAGGCCAGACCCTCGGCGAAAGCCAGTAGTTGACAAAATCAGTCAACTACTCTAGAATGGCGACGGAGGGGCATATGCGAATCACGACAAAAGGCCGCTACGCCGTAAGGGTTCTGGTGGACATCGCCCAGAGCAGCGGGGCCCCCGTGAGCCGCCGCGATCTGTCCCTGCGCCAGCGAATCCCGCCCGACTACCTGGCGCAGATTCTGCAGCCCCTGCGCGCCGCGGGGTTCGTGGTCAGCGTGAAGGGGCCAGGCGGCGGATATGCCCTTGCGCGCGACGCGACGCAGATTCGCATCGGCGATGTGCTGCGGGCGACCGAGGGCCCCGTCGCCCTATCCGACTGCACCACCGACGCCCCAACCGTAACATGCCAGTTCATGGAAACGTGCAGAAGCCGCCTGTTCTGGGAGGGCCTATCGCGGGCCATCGCGGATTACGCCGACGGCTGGACGATTGCCGACCTCTGCCAAAGTCCACCCATCAGAGCCACCTCGCAGGAGCATGAGCCATGAGAATCTACAACGACATCTCGGAAACCATCGGAAACACGCCCCTGGTCAGGCTGAACCGAGTAACCGCCGGACTCCAGGCCACCGTCGTCGCCAAGATTGAGGCGTTCAACCCCCTGGGCAGCGTGAAGGACCGCATCGGCGCCGCGATGATCCGCGCTGCCGAGCAAGCCGGCCTCATCCATGAAGACACCATCATCCTGGAGCCCACCAGCGGGAATACCGGCATCGCCCTGGCGGCGGTCTGCGCGGCCAGGGGATATCGCCTCGTGCTCACCATGCCCGAGACCATGAGCGTGGAACGGCGCAAATTGCTCCAGGCGCTTGGCGCGGAACTCATCCTCACCCCCGGAGCCGAGGGCATGGCCGGGGCCGTCCGCAGGGCCGAAGAGATGGCAGCGGCGGACAGCCGCTATTTTATCCCGCAGCAGTTCCGCAATCCGGCGAACCCCGACATCCATCGCCGCACCACGGCAGAGGAAATCTGGCGCGACACCGACGGCCAGGTGGACATCTTCGTGGCGGGCGTCGGCACGGGCGGCACCATCACGGGCGTGGCCGAGCGGCTGAAGCAGTACAAGCCCGGGCTCCTTGCCGTGGCCGTGGAACCGGCGGCGTCGCCCGTGCTGTCGGGAGGGCAGCGCGGACCCCACAAGATACAGGGCATCGGCGCGGGGTTCATCCCCGATGTACTGCGGCTAGACCTCGTGGATGAGATTGTTCGGGTTGCGGACAGCGACGCGATGGCAATGGCGAGACGGCTCGCCAGGGAGGAGGGCCTTCTGGTGGGCATCTCCTCGGGCGCGGCGGCGTTCGCGGCATTACAGGTGGCCGCCCGTGCCGAGAATGCCGGCCGTCTCATCGTCGTCGTGCTGCCCGACACGGGCGAACGCTACCTCAGCACCGAGTTGTTCGCGCCTGCGTAGGAATTAGGCCGAGTGGGAACCCGGAGGACCCATGCTCGCACGCATCAAGGAAGACATCGCTACCGTTTTTGCCAAAGACCCAGCGGCTCGTACCGTGTGGGAAGTGCTGTTCTGCTATCCGGGGCTGCACGCGATCTGGCTACATCGCATCGCGCACGCCCTATGGGTGCGGCGGCTTCACTTCATCGCCCGCCTGGTTTCCCACGTCAACCGCTGGCTCACGGGCGTGGAGATTCACCCGGGCGCCAAGATCGGCCGTCGCTGCTTTATCGACCACGGGATGGGTGTCGTCATCGGCGAGACGGCGGAAATCGGGGATGACGTGCTGCTCTACCAGGGGGTTGTCCTGGGTGGCACCAGTTCGGAGAAGGTGAAGCGGCATCCCACCGTGGGCAATCACGTCGTCATCGGGGCGGGCGCCATCGTGCTGGGGCCCATCCACATCGGCGACCGCGCGCGGATTGGCGCGGGATCCGTCGTCGTTAAGTCAGTCCCGCCCGGCATGACCGTGGTCGGCGTCCCGGGCCGCTTCGCCGAACCCGAGCGCGAGGCTGCACCCAAACCCGACCTGGCCCACGGCGACCTGCCCGACCCCGCGCTCAAGACCCTGGCCGAGGTCCTGGCGCGGCAGAGCCAGTTGGAACAGCGCCTGCAGGACCTTGAGAAGACGCTGGCGACGGTGGCCGGTGCCGCCCTGGCGACGGAGGCCAGGCGCGAGGGCATTGACCAGGGCCACGTGCTGGCCGCGCTGCGAGAGGTGATTGACCCCGAAGTGGGCATCAGCGTCGTGGACCTGGGCCTGATTCGCGACATCGCCGTCAACGGCAACCGCGTGGACATCACGATGACGCTGACAACGGCGGCGTGCCCCCTGGCCGACTATCTGGTGGAGCAGGTGCGGCGCAAGATCAGCGCCATCCGCCCGGATGCCCGGGTGGAGGTAACGCTGAAAGGCCCCGCGCACAACGGGACACAAATCCCGGAGTCCGCCGGCGCGAACGCTAGCCCACCGCGTCAATGAGTTCCGCGTCCACCGCGCGGATGAGGTCGTGAGGCGAAAGCCGCAGGTTCACCCCGCGCTTGCCCGCGCTGACCATGACGCGTTCATGCGCGAGCGCGGAGCGGTCCAAGTACACCGGGAACCGCTTATCGCGGAGCGCCAGCGCGGAGATTCCGCCCACTTGCAACCCGGTCAACGCCTCGGCTTCCCGATGCGAAGCCATCGCGACCTTCTTCTCCCCGACCGCCGCCGCCACCTTGCGCAGATCCACTTCGCTATCACCGGGAGCGATGACCAGCAACGGCTTTCCGCTGGGCTGCAGAAGGACTAGCGTCTTGAACACTTCGTTCGCCGGCAGCCCTGTGGCTTCTGCCACGCCCACGGCCGAATGGATGTCGGGCGAGAACGTGTAGACCTCGTAGGGGATGCCCAGCCGGTCCAGAAGTCGCATGCTGTTCGTCTTTTCCATGTCCGCCATACCTCGCGAGGAATCAGGGCATGTAGTCGGCCAGGATGGAATCGCCGATGAACTCTCGCAAGATGGAGTTGTCCGGGACGAGGTGGGAGTCGCACGGCAAGAACCACTGCAGAAACGCCAGCAGCCGCTTGGCTTCCACGTACTCCGGCGTCCCCGGCTCCACCTGTCGCAGAAGCGGCTCCGCGAAAGGCTTTAGCACCGCCAACTCGTACGCCAGCGCCGAGTTGAACATCGCATCGGCGTTCTCCTGGTAGGGGAAAATGCGCATCGCCTCGCTCCGCGTTACGCTCCCCCAGCGGCCGATGGTATTCGCCGCATCGTAGCCCCGCGTGCGGGCATCGCGCACAATGCGCCGCAACAGGCGAGTGTCCGTCGTGGGGATACGATTGTGTCGGTCCAAGTTCAGTTGCGTCAGCGCCGACACGTAAATCCGAAAAACGCTCCCCTGCGGGAGTTCAGGGAGCAACTCCGGGTTCAGGCCGTGAATCCCCTCGGCGATGACAATCTGGTCCTCCTTGAGGCGAACCCGAGGGCCATCCTCGCGCTTCCCCAGGCGGAAATTGTAATGGGGAAGCATGACCTCATCTCCGCGGAACAGTTGCAGCAGTTGGCGGTTCAGCAGCGAGCGATCCAGCGCGTCTAGCGACTCAAAGTCGTATGCGCCGTGCTCGTCCACCGGCGTCTTCTCCCGGTCCACGAAGTAGTCATCCATCGCCAGCGTGAACGGACGCACCCCGTGGGCGAGCAACTGCACCGCCAGGCGCTTGGAGAACGTCGTCTTGCCGGAGGATGTAGGCCCGGCGATGAGCACAAGCCGCACCTGAGGCCACAGGTCGGCGATCTGGTGAGCAATCGCAGCGATGCGGTCCTCATGAAGCGCCTCCGAAACGAGCACCGCCTCGCGAATCCGTCGGCTCTCAACCGCCTCGTTCAGCGACCCCACGTCGTTGATGTGCAACAGATTCATCCACGTCGTGTGCTCGCTGAAAACCGCCGCGAGTTTGGGCGAATCGCGGTACTCCGGCAGAACCAACGGGTTCTCCCTGCGGGGGAAGCGCAGGATGAACCCCGGCGGGTAGGAATGCAGCGCAAACGTCCTGAGGTACCCCGCGGACGGCACCAGATAGCCATAGAAGTAGTCCGTAACGCCCCGCAGCCGGTACACGGTGAGGTAGTCCTTCGTGCGGTAGCGCAACAGGCGGACCTTGTCCTCGTAGCCCTGGCTCCGGAACACAGCGACTGCCTCGCTCAAAGGAAGCCGCTCCTTGACAATCGGCTCATCCGCCTCCGCGATCTCGCGCATCCGGGCCTCAAGCCGAGCCAGTTCGTCTTCACTCAGAGGCCCTCGGCCAATGAGTCGGCAATAGAGGCCGGACAGCGTCAGCGAGTGATCCACGAACACCTGCGCTTCGGGGAACAACTCGTGGGCGGCCACGACAAGCAGAAACGACAGCGAGCGCTGCAGGATGCGCAGCCCATCGCTGGTGGCCGTCGTCAACGGAATCACCTCGGAATCATGATTCACGGGTGAGCACAAGTCGCGGATCTCGCGATTCACCAGGGCCGCCACCACGGGCGCATCCTGTGGATTGCAGGCAACTCGTATGAATTCCTCAAGCCGCGTGCCCACCGGGCCCTCAAAGGTGCGCCCGTCGGGCAGATGGACTTGCACCGTGTTGCGAGGTCGGGCCTCGCGGATTGCACTCGCCGTCATTGCGCTCCTAACGGATACGGCGGGGACACCTGGGCCGCAGTGTGTCCGTCGCCGCGGGATTCCAGCGAAGTATAATCCACCCGACAAGGTTGAGCAAAACGCGCCGCCGAACGCGTGAAAAAGGGCTCGCGGCCGCCCCATGCCACCCCGTGCCACCGCCCAGTTCGGCGCCCGAGTCCGCTCTCGCCTCCCGCCATTATGAGCGGCGACGGATGGGGTGCATTGCGTGCGACGCACCTCGGAGGTGCGTCGCACGTTGAGCGCATGCCTCTATTCGCGTAGATTCGCGTTATTCGCGATTCCCAAACCGTCATTCTGACGCGCAAAGCGCCGAACAATCTCGCCTCCTTCCGTGCAATCCGTGTTATCCGTGGATGCAGCCGAAACGCGCGCCGTCGTCACAGACTTGCCCCCACACCGGCGCGGCGGTATAATCCGGCAAACACACGCCGGAGAAATCGCCATGGTGGATTCGGACCCATCCCCACAGAACACCGCGCCACCCCCAGAACGCGCCACATCGTGGCTGCGCGAAGCCGCCGAAACCATCATTCTCGCCGTAGTCATCTTCTTGCTGCTGCAACTGGTGGTCAGAAACTTCCGCATCGTCGGCGACAGCATGTTCCCAACCCTGGAAAGCGGGCAGTTCCTGCTCGTGGAGCGGGTGAGTTACCGCTTTTCGGAACCCAAGCGCGGCGACATCATCATCTTTGAGTACCCGCGCGCCCCCCAGGAGGATTTCGTCAAGCGCGTCATCGGCCTCCCTGGCGAGACGGTGGAGATCACCGGCGGGGACGTGTACATCAACGGCGCCTTGCTGGAAGAACCCTACGTGCACGGGCAGCGCACGCTGGCGTACCGCCCCATTAGCATCACCCTGGGGCCGGACGAGTACTTCGTCATGGGCGACAACCGCAACGCCAGCAGCGACTCGCGCACCTGGGGGCCATTGCCGCGCCACAACATCATCGGCCGCGCCTGGCTCTGCTATTGGCCGCCCTCTCGCTGGGGTTTCGTTCGCTCCGCGGCGTATCCCTGACCGCAGCCTTGCGCCAACGTTCGCACCGTTGCAGAGAACGGTGAAACGACGCTCCGAACTTGCCAGGCAGCCAAGACGGGGTTATAATACTGGTTAGGAATTGGAGACAAGGTGCTGGCAACGGTGCTAACCAACGACATGGGACTCACAAATCCATCCAGTTGCGAGATTCGTACAAGAGTGGCCTGAGGACGTGGGATACCTGCGCTCTCAGGCCTTATTCATTGCCAATGGCATCGGAGACGCACATGAGAGAAATCCATTACGACACCATTGTTGAGGCCGTGGAGCGGCTCTGCATGGAATCCAACTACTTCCTGGGCGACGACGTCATCGCCTCGGTCCAGCGGGCGCTGGAGCGCGAGGAGTCGCCGGTGGGCAGGGAGATTCTGCAGGAAATCCTGGAAAACGCCCGCATCGCCCGCGAGGACGAGGTTCCCCTGTGCCAGGACTGCGGGTACGCGGTCGCCTTTGTGGACCTCGGGCAAGATGTCCACATCGTCGGCGGCGACTTCAACGAGGCCATCGCCGAAGGCGTGCGCCGAGGATACACCAAAGGCTACCTGCGCAAGTCGGTGGTGGCGCACCCGTACTCCAGCCGCGTCAACACGAAGGACAACACGCCGCCGGTCATCCACGTGCGCGTCGTCCCCGGCGACACCTTGCGCATCACCCTGGCGCCCAAGGGCGGCGGCAGCGAGAACATGAGCGCGCTCGGCATGTTGAAACCCGCCGATGGGCGAGAAGGCGTCATCAAGTTCGTCGTGGAAACCGTCCGCAAGGCCGGGGCCAACCCTTGCCCGCCCATCATCGTCGGCGTGGGAATCGGCGGCACCGCCGAGCAAGCCATGCTTCTGGCCAAGCGGTCGCTCCTGCGCGAAGTGGGCCAGCCGAGCGACAACCCCGAAGACGCCGCGTTGGAGGCCGACATACTGACCCGCGTGAACAAACTCGGCATCGGGCCGCAGGGCCTGGGTGGGCGCATCACGGCCCTGGCGGTCCAAGTGCTCAGCCAGCCGTGCCACATCGCCAGTTTGCCCGTGGCCGTCAACATCCAGTGCCACAGCGCGCGGCACAAGGAAGTCGTTCTGTAGGCAGCGGAGGACTGTGAGCCATGAGAATCCACACACCCTTGACCGATGAGGTCGTCGCAAGCCTTCGTGCGGGGCAGAAAGTGCTCATTTCGGGCGTCATCTACGTGGCGCGCGATGCCGCGCACAAGCGAATCGTAGAGGCCATGGACGCGGGCACGCCGCTCCCGTTGGAACTCCAGGGGCAAATCATCTACTACATGGGGCCGGCCCCCGCCAAGCCGGGCCAGCCCATCGGCTCCGCGGGCCCCACCACGTCGTACCGCATGGATCCCTACACCCCGCGCCTGCTTGCCGCCGGGCTGAAGGGCATGATCGGCAAAGGCAACCGCTCCCAGGAAGTCAAAGACGCCATTCGGAAGTATCGCGCCGTCTACTTCGCAGCCACGGGTGGCGCGGGCGCGCTCATCGCGAAGTCGGTCAAGAAGGCGCAGGTCATCGCCTACGAAGACCTGGGGGCCGAGGCGCTGTTGAGGCTAGAGGTGGAGGATTTCCCCGCTACCGTCATCAACGACATCTACGGAGGCGACGCATACGAAGATGGCGTGCGACAGTACGCCATCCCAGACTAGAGCGGAGGCGCCATGCGAATTCGGCTGTCGGCTGCGAAAGTTCACAACGACTTCATCCGCAAAGTGGAAGAGATGAGCGGGCAAGACCTGCTCAAGTGCTACCAGTGTGGCGAGTGCTCCGCCGGGTGCCCTGCGGCGTTCGCCATGGACCTCCTGCCCAACCAGGTGATTCGCCTCCTCCAGTTGGGCGAGTATGACACGGTGCTCCAGTCCAAAACCATTTGGCTTTGCGCAGCGTGCCAGCAGTGCTACACCCGCTGCCCCAAGGGCGTGGACTTGTCCCGCATCATGGAGGTCTTGCGCGACTTGCTGATGTTGGAGCAGGGCGACAAGATTGTCATAGAGAAACTCCCCGCCGAGACGCTTGCGGAGTTCCCCCAGCAGGCGTTCATCAGCGGCTTCAGAAAATACACGGCCTAGCAAACGGTGAGGTGCGGGCATGAGAATTCCCTACTATCCCGGCTGCACCCTCAACACCAAGGCGAAGGGGTTTGATCGGGCTGCGAGACAGTCCTTTGCCGCCCTCGGCATTGAGTTGGCGGAGTTGGCGTCGTGGAACTGCTGCGGCGCCACCTTCCCGCTGAGCCGCGACAACCTGCTGGACCTGGCGGGCCCGGTGCGCAACCTGGTCAGCGCCGCGGCAGAGGGCGACAAACTCGCCGTCGCCTGCTCCACCTGCTTCAACGTGCTAAAGCGCTCCAACCTCGTCATGCGGAACGAAGAGGACAAGCGCGAGAAAATCAACTTCTTCATTGAGGCCGACTATGCCGGCCAGGTGGAAGTCGTCCACCTGTTGGAGGTGCTCCGCGACGAGGTGGGGTGGGACACCCTGGCCAAGGCCGTGAAGAAAGACCTCAGCGCGCTGGCGGTAGCCCCGTACTACGGCTGCATGTTCCTCCGCCCGCCCAGGGAAATGGGGTTTGACAATCACGAGAACCCCCAGATTCTGGAGAACTTCATCCGCGCCCTGGGGGCCCAGGTAGCCGACTACCCCCACCGCGCCGAATGCTGCGGCAACTACATCGCCGCGTTTGACCTGGACACAACGCAAGAGATGTCGTACCTCATCCTGGCCTCGGCGCGGAAGGCGAGCGCAGACCTTATCGTTACCAGTTGCCCCTTGTGCCAGTTCAACCTTGACCGCTGGCAGCAGGACTTGGCCATGAAGCACGGCGGGTTCCGCCCCATCCCCGTCCTGTACGACTCGCAGTTGCTGGCCATCGCGCTGGGGCTGGACGTTACGCCTTTTGACCTGGACAGGCATTACGTTGATCCTCGGCCCGTCCTGGCCGAGAAGGGGCTCATCTAGGGAGACATACCGTGTCGGAAGACAAAGCGCCCATCACGCGAGTCCTTATCATAGGCGCCGGAATCGCAGGCATCCAGGCGGCATTGGACATCGCCAACTCAGGGTACGAGGTCGTCCTGGTGGAGCGCGAACCCTCCATCGGCGGGCGGATGCTGCAACTGTCCGAGACATTCCCCACCCTGGACTGCGCCCAGTGCATCCTGACGCCCCGCACCGTGGAGGCCGGCCACCATGAGCGCATCCGCCTCATGACTTTCTCCGAAGTTACCGGCATCACCGGCGACATCGGCCACTTCACGGCAACCGTGCAGCGCAAGCCCGCCTCGGTCAACTGGGACGTGTGCACCGGGTGCGGTCTGTGCCAGGAGAAATGTCCCACCAAGGTAACCTCGCCCTTTGACCGCGGGATGGGCAAGCGCAAAGCCATCTACACCCTATCGCCCCAGGCCGTCCCGAACAAGCCCGTCATAGACCGCGAGGCGTGCACCTGGTTCACGCGCGGCAAGTGCCGCCTCTGCGAGAAGGTCTGCCCCGTCCACGCCATTGACTACGAGCAGCAGGCAAGCACCACCCAGGTAGAAGTCGGCGCGGTCATCATCGCGACCGGCTACACACTGTATGGGCTGGAGAACCTGGGCGAATACGGATACGGCCAGGTGCCCGACGTGGTGGATGGGCTGGCGTTTGAGCGCCTGCTGTCGGCCTCTGGCCCCACGGCGGGCAAGGTGCGGCGGCCGTCCGACGGCAAAGAGCCGAAGCAGGTCGTGTTCATCCAGTGCGCAGGTTCCCGCGCGCCCGAAACGGCCATGCCCTATTGCTCCAAGATTTGCTGCATGTACACGGCCAAGCATGCCATGCTGTACAAGCACCGCGTGCACGACGGCACGGCGTACATCTTCTACATAGACGTGCGCGCGGCGGGCAAGCGCTACGAGGAATTCTACCACCGCGCTACGGAAGAAGACCGCGTGCTCTACGTTCGGGGCAAGGTGGCCCGCGTCTTCCGCGAAGGCGACCAAGTCGTGGTCTGGGGCTCCGACACGCTCAGTGGCGCGTCCGTGGAGATCGCAGCCGATATGGTCGTGCTGGCCCCGGCCATGATCCCCCACCCCGAGACCCTGCGCTTGGCCGAAATGTTCGGCATCCCCGCTAACGAGTACGGATTCCTCCTGCCGGCGGAGGACAACATCCTGCCGGTGGAGACGGTGCGGCCAGGGGTGTTCGTGGCGGGAGCCGTCACCAGCCCCAAGGACATCCCCGAGACCGTGGCCCAGGCCAGCGCCGCCGCCGCCAAGGTCCTCGCGCTGTTCGCGCAGTGGAGTGGCGTTCCTGAGGCCATGGGAATCTCCGTCGGAGCGGACGCATCATGAAGCGGATTGGCGTATTCATTTGCCACTGTGGCATCAACATCGCGGGCACGGTGGACGTGAAGCGCGTCGCCGAGGCGATCAGGGACTACCCGGGCGTTGTCCTCGCCACCGACTACATGTACATGTGCTCCGACCCCGGGCAGTCGCTGATTCGCCAGTCCATCAAGGACGAGCATCTTGAGGGCGTCGTGGTGGCCGCGTGCAGCCCGGCCATGCACGAAACCACCTTCCGCAAAGCGTCGGCCCAGGCCGGCCTCAACCCCTACCAGACCGAAATCGCCAACATCCGCGAGCAGGTGTCCTGGGTGCACCAGCAGGACAAAGAGGCCGCGACCCAAAAGGCCATTGAGCACATCAAGACCATCGTGGAGAAGGTCAGATATAACGAGTCCCTCATCCCGCTGGCCCTCTCATTGGTGAAGAAAACCCTCGTCATCGGCGGCGGCATCGCGGGACTCCAGGCCGCCATAGACATCGCATCCGCGGGTTACCCGGTCGTGCTCGTAGAGCGCTCCAACCGCCTCGGCGGGCACGTGGCCCAACTGTCAGGCGTGTACGTCAACTTTGACGCCGCGCGCGACCTGCTTCAGTCCAAATTGCGGGCCGTCCAAGAAAACCCGCGCATCAAGGTCTTCCTCCAGACGGAGGTAGAAGAACTCGGCGGGTACGTGGGGAACTTCACGGCCAGGCTCAAGCACACCGCCGACGGACAAATCACCTACTCCGAGCAAGCCTTCGGCGCGGTCGTCGTCGCCACGGGCCACTCCCTGCGCCCCCTGGCCATGTTCGGCGAGTACGGCGGCGGGCGCTATCCGGACATCATTGACGCGCTGACCTTTGAGCGGATGCTCGCCCCCGATGGCCCCACAGGCGGCCAAATCCGCCGGCCCTCCGACGGCCAGGTGCCGCGCCAGGTGGTGTTCGTGCAGTGCGCAGGCTCCCGCGACCCGGAGCACCACATGCCCTACTGCTCCAAAATCTGCTGCATGTACACCGCCAAGCAGGCGGCTCTTTACCGCCAGCGGGTGCCCGATGGACAGGCCTACGTGTTCTACATAGACATCCGCTCGCAAGGACGCGACTACGAGGAATTCGTCCAGTCGGCCATGACCCAGCACGACGTGCTGTACATCCGCGGCAAGGTGGCCCGGCTGTACGAGGAAGACGGCAAGGTCATCGCCTGGGGAGCCGACACCTTGACCGGCAAGCCGATTGAGGTGGAGGCCGACTTGGTGGTCTTGGCGACGGCCATCATGCCCGCCGAGGGCGCGGTGGAGTTGGCGCAGAGACTGCGCATCGCCACCGACGAGCATGGCTTCTTCAGCGAAGCCCACCCGAAACTGCGCCCCGTGGAAAGCCTGACCGCCGGCATCTACCTCGCCGGAACCGCGCAAGCGCCCAAGGACATCCCTGAGACCGTCGCCCAGGCCAGCGCGGCGGCGGCCAAGGTGTTGTCCCTGTTCTCCCAGCGCCAGTTGGTCGCCGAGCCTACCATCGCTTACGTGGACGAGGAACTCTGTTCCGGGTGCGGGCTTTGCATACCCGCGTGCCCATACCAAGCGCGGGAGATGCATCCGTGGAAACACAAGGCCGTTGTCCACGAAGCCCTGTGCCAGGGGTGCGGGGCCTGTGTGGTCGCCTGCCCCAACAAGGCCTGCAAACTGCGCAACCTGACGCCCGGCCACGTGCTGGCGATGATGGACGCATATCTGGCGGAGGTCTAGATGGCGACACAGGCAACGGTATCTGTGGCCCACACCGCAACGTCAAGCGCAACGCCTGCCGCCCGTGGCACCCTGCGGGTTGACCCGACGTTCCTGCGGACTGTGGAAACCCTTAGCCACGAGAACATTCGGCTTTGCTACTACTGCCTGAAATGCACGGCGGGCTGCCCAACGGCCTACGCTATGGACTACGGCCCCGCGCACATCCTGAAACTGGTGCAGTTGGGCCAGAAGGACGAAGTCTTGCGCAGCAAGGCCATCTGGCTATGCGTTGGATGCGAGACCTGCTGGACGCGCTGCCCCAATGGCATCAGCGCGGGGCATGTGATGGACGCGCTCAAGCAGATGGCCTTGCGCGAAGGCTACGCGCCCGCAGAGCGCCGTGTGCTGGTGTTGCACCGCCAGTTCCTCACCAGCATTCGGCTTTTCGGGCGTGTCCATGAGTTGAGCATGTTGGCGCTATACAAACTCCTGAGCGGCGACCTGTTCACCGACCTTGATTTGGGCGCCCGCATGTTCCTGCGAGGGAAAATCCCCATCCTGCCCGAACGAATCCGCGGCAGGGCCAAGATTCAGCAGTTGTTCAAACGACAAGCGCGAGGGCAAGGGTGAGATACTCGTACTATCCCGGCTGCACGCTGCACTCCACGGCAATTGAATATGGATGGTCCACCGAGGCCGTCTGCGACGCCCTGGGCATAGAACTCGTGGAGATAGAGGACTGGAACTGCTGCGGAGCCTCGTCGGCGCACTCGCTGGATCCGCGCCTGGCACTGACGTTGCCGACGCGAGACCTGATGCATGTCCAGGCGCTCCAGGCGGACATCGTCATGCCGTGCGCCGCGTGCTACGGGCGCATCGCCGCCGCCGACCACAAGATGCGCACCGACCCGGCGTGGCGCAAGGAGATGGAGGCCGAGTTCCAGACCGCGTATATCGGCGCGGCGCGGCCCCGCACGCTGGTGGATGTCCTCGGCAACGACTTGCCCGCCGAGGCCCTGGCCGCCAAGGTCAAGCGCCCCCTCAACGGCCTGCGCACCGTCTCGTACTACGGCTGCCTTCTCATCCGTCCGCCCGACCTCACCAATCGGTGGGATGACCCCGAGCATCCTACCGTCATGGATCGCATCCTGCGGACCCTGGGGGCCGAGCCGCTGCCATGGGCGCACGCCGTGGAATGTTGCGGCGCGTCGCTGGCGCTGGACCGGGCCGACGTTGTCGCCGTGCTTTCCGGGCGCATTGTGCAAGGCGCAAATGACGCGGGCGCCGACTGCATCGTCTGCGCGTGCCCGCTGTGCCAGGCTAATCTGGACAGCCGACAGAAGGGCATCTCCCGCAAGGTTCCCGTGCTCTACCTGACAGAACTCATCGGCGTCGCGCTGGACCTTCCGGGGCGAACCAAGTGGCTCGCAAAGCACCTTGTTGACCCCAGGCCTCTTCTCAAAGCAAAGGGTCTGGAATAAGAGTTTGGGACTGAGCCATGGCTGACGCTACGATTGACAGAGGTTCCAATGCCATACTCGTTGTGGGGGCCGGCCTGAGCGGGATGCAATCCGCGCTCTTGCTGGCCCAGCGCGGCCACGCGGTGTACCTGCTGGACGAGGCCCCGGGCATCGGCGGCTCGCTGCACCTGCTGGACCGCACCTTCCCCACGGACTCGTGCGGCCTGTGCATCAGTTCGCCCACCAATGCCACCTACTGCCCGTCCATTGAGTGCAGCCTGCACCCGAACATCACACCCCTGCCCCTGGCCGAGTTGCTGCACTTGGACGGCGAGCCGGGCCAATTCCGCGCGCAAATCCGCCGCAACCCTCGTTATGTCAACACCGAGCGGTGCAACCTGTGCGGCGACTGCGCGGACGTGTGCCCTGCCGTGCGTCCCCACCCATACGAAGGCGACCTGGCACCCCAAAAGGCCATCTACGCGCCCCCGCCCCGCGCCGTGCCGAACGCCTACGTGATTGACATGAACGCATGCATCCGCTGCGGGAAATGCGTGGAGGTCTGCCCGACCCAGGCCATCAACCTGGACGAGCAACCCACCGAGCAGGCCCTGCACGTGGGAGCGGTCATCCTCTCCCCTGGCTATTCGCCCTTTGACGCGCGGCGCAAAGGCGAGTTCGGTTTCGGCGTGCTCAGCAACGTCGTTACCAGCCTCCAGTTTGAGCGCATGGTCAGCCCCCCTGGCTCTACCAAGGGCAAACTGGTTCGGCCATCGGACGGCAGGACCCCCAAGCGCATCGCCTTCATCCAGTGCGTCGGCTCCCGCGATCAGACGGTTGGCCGCGAATACTGCTCGTCCATCTGCTGCATGTACACGGCGAAACAGGCGCGGGCGGCGCTGGAATCCCAGCCCGACGCCGACATCACCGTGTTTACCATGGACATCCGAACCTTCGGAAAGGGGTACGAACGCTACTGGGACAGCGTGGCGCAAGAAGGAATCCGTTTTCGCCGAGCCATGGTGTCCAAAGCCAAGCAGCATCCCCAGACCGGCGACGTTGCGCTGAATTATGTCAACGAGCGCGGCCAGCCGCAAGAAGAGGAGTTTGACCTCGTCGTGCTGGCCGTCGGGCTTCAGCCGACCGAGTCTGCACGCGAACTGGCCGCGCGATTGGGCGTTGCTGTGGACGCCTACGGCTTCGGCGACGCCGGCGAGTTCGCGCCCGTCGCCACCAACCGGCCGGGCGTGTTCATCGCGGGCTGCTACGGCGAGCCCAAGGACATCCCGGATACGGTCGCCGAGGCCGCCGCAGCCGCCGCCCAGGCCGCCCAACTCGCGCCACGCCCGCCATCGCAGCCGCAGGGTGCCTCGCCGGTCAGCGCCCCCGACGCCGAACCGGCCATCGGCGTGTACATCTGCACCTGCCACCGCACGCTTCAGGGCGCGCTAGACATCGCCGAACTGGAACGCTATGCGGCGTCGCTTCCGCACGTTGTGGCGGTGGGCGTCGCCGACGATTGCTGCTCCGCCGAGGGCAGCGGGCGCCTGAGCGAGTGGATCAAGGCCCAAGGCGTCAACCGAGCGGTTGTTGCGGCCTGCTCCCCGCGCCTGTGCCAGGCTGAATTGGCAAGCGCCATCGCCAACGCCGGCCTGCCCGATGCGCTGCTCCAGCGGGCCAACATCCGCGAAGGCTGCGCCTGGGCACACCGCGATTCCCCGGCGCAGGCGACGGCAAAGGCCAAGGATTTGATCGCGATGGCCACCATGCGCGCGGTTCACGCCAGGCCGGTCGGTCCCCAGAAGACCGCCGTGGAAGAAGGCGTGCTCGTCATCGGCGGCGGGGTGGCGGGGATGACCGCGGCGCTCACCCTGGCAGACCTAGGACATCCCGTAACGCTCGTAGAGCGGGACAACAGGCTCGGCGGCCAGTTGCACAATGTGGGCTTCACAGCGGAGACGCCCAACCCCGCCCAGCAAGCAGAAGCGCTCGCGCAGCGGGTGCAAACCCATGAGCGCATCGCCCTGCATCTGGGCGCGAGCCTGGATTCGTTCAGCGGCACCGGTGGGCGCTTCCAGGCCGAACTCCGAAACGCAGAGGGCGAGCGCGTCTCCGTCACGGTTGGAGCCGTCATTGTGGCAACCGGCGGCCGCGAGGCAACGGTGTCCGACCACCGGTACGGCGAGGACAGCCGCGTCCTGCTCCAGGGCGATTTGTCGCGTGCCCTGGCCGGGGGGCATCAGACCCTCGCCCAGTCGCCGTTCGGCGGCGCGCGGACCGTGGTCATGATCCAGTGCGCCGGCTCGCGGGACGAGAACCGCCCCTACTGCTCGCGCATCTGCTGCACGCAGGCCGTCAAGAACGCTATCCGCCTCAAGGAACTCAAGCCCGACGCGGACGTATTCATCCTATACCGCGACATTCGCACCTTTGGGATGCACGAACTCCTGTACCGCAAGGCCCGCGACATGGGCGTGGTCTTCATCCGTTACCAACTGCCCGACAAACCGGTGGTAGAGGCCTTGGACAGCGGGCTGCGAGTCGCCGTAACCGACGCGACGCTGAACGCGCCGCTTGTGCTTGAGGCCGACGCGGTCGTGTTGAGCACGGGCATCGTGCCCAACGACAACGCGGAGTTGGCGCGGCTCCTCGGCGTGCCGCTGGACAGCGACGGATTCTTTCAGGAGCAGCACCCCAAGATGCGCCCGCTGAACTTCATGAAGCCCGGCCTGTATCTGTGCGGGCTGGCGCACGGGCCGCACTTCATCTCCGAGACGATTGAGCAGGCGCAGGGTGTGGCCATGCGGGCGGCTGCCTATTTGAGCGAGCGGCAGCGCACGGCCAAGACAACCCGCGTGGACGTGAACAAGCGCCTGTGCAGTTTCTGCGGGTTGTGCGTCTCGGCCTGTCCCTATGGCGCGCGCGTCATGGACTACGACGAGCGCGTGGCCCGCGTGCTGACCGACCTGTGCCAGGGATGCGGCATCTGCGCCGTAACCTGCCCGAACAAGGCGACTCAACAGTACACCTTTGAGCACAAGGCCGTGCTCGCCGAAGTTGACGCAGGCGTCTTGGGGATGTAATCTTGGAGTGTGCGGTTCGTATCGGACAACAGAAGTACATGAGTCAAGGAGGTTAGAGCCATGTTAGTCGGAGAGCGGATGAGCCATCACCCGGTTACTACGGGGCCCGAGATGCCCATCAACGAAGCCCTCAAACTGATGCGCGAGCGAAAGGTGCGCCGACTGCCGGTCGTGGACAAGCGCGGACGTCTCATCGGCATCGTGTCGGAGAAAGACCTGCTCTACGCGTCGCCGTCGCCCGCAACCACCCTGAGCGTGTGGGAACTGAACTACCTGATTTCGCAAATCACCGTGGCCGACGTGATGACGAAAGAAGTCATCACCGTAACCGAGTTCACGCCTCTGGAAGAGGCCGCGCGCATCATGGCTGACAACAAGATCGGCGGTCTCCCTGTGGTGCGCGATGGCCGCCTCATCGGCATCATCACCGAGACCGACATCTTCAAGACGTTTATTGAGATGCTCGGCGCGCGAGAGGGCGGCATCCGCGTCACGATGGTGGTCCCCGAACAGCCGGGCATGCTTGCCGCCATCACCGGCGAGGTCGCCAAACTGGGCGGCAACATCGTCAGCCTGGGCACCTTCTTGGGCGAGGACGCCTCCAGCCGCACCGTAACCATGAAGGTTGCGGAGGTGAGCAAGGAGAAACTGCAGCGGGCCATGGAGGCGCTTGGGATGACCGTCGTGGACATCCGCGAGGTTCAGGCCGCGCCCCAAGCCTAGTGCAGGACACACGGCGCTCTAGGTCGCAGCAGCAAGCCCGTATTCTCAACGTCGGAGAAACGAATGGCCGAAACCGAATTTGAACCCAGGATCATCGCGTTCCTGTGTAACTGGTGCACGTACACCGGCGCGGACCTTGCCGGCACGTCCAGAATCCAGTACCCGCCCAACATCCGCGTCATTCGCCTGATGTGCAGCGGGGCGCTGGACCCCGTCTACGTGAGCAAGGCGCTGCTGGAGGGCGCGGACGGCGTCCTCATCGGCGGATGCCACCCGGGCGACTGCCACTACCAGACCGGCAACTACAAGGCCCGTCGCAGGGTCGCCATCCTGAAGAGCATCCTCAAGCAGTTGGGCTTTGACGAGGACCGAGTTTGGCTGCGTTGGATCAGCGCCAGCGAGGGCCGCCTGTTTGCGGATACGGTAACCGAGATGGTCGCCGCCCTCAAGGCCAAAGGCCCCAATCCGCTCAAGGGCGCGTGGGACATCTGATAACCGGAAGGGAGGACATCGCGGCACATGATGCATAGCGTTTTGAAGACCGACGGAGCCCCTTCAGGGACGATCCACGCGCTGCTGCGCAGGCTCCTGGAGGAGGGCGTGGTGGACGCGCTGCTGGTCCCGCTGCGCGTAGCGTCCGGCGACAACACCGTGCAGACCCTGGTGCGGGACGCGCATCGCCTCGCGGCCCTGGATGTGTTCGCGCCCGTCATGCCCGTAACGACGGCGCGCCTGGTGTCGGCCATCACCATGACCGGCATCAAGGAGCGGGTCGGCGTCGTGATGCGCGACTGCGAGATTCGGGCGGTGGTGGAACTGGTCAAACTCCAGCAGGCCAAGGCCGACAACCTGCTCATCATCGGCGTGGACTGTCCGGGCACTTACGAGGTACCGGACTACGCCGACCTCATGCGCAGCGGCTTGGACGCGGCGGGTGAACTGCTGGCCCAGGCCGCCGCGGGAAGCCCGCAGCCCCACGCGGGCAAGGCGTTCCGCACCGCCTGCCAGATGTGCGAGAAGTTCACGCCAAGCCACGGCGACCTCCGCATCCACCTCTTTGGCGACGACCCGAAGGAGCGCATCCACGTGGAGGCCGCCGACGAACTGGCCGAGAAACTGCGGCTGGAAGCCGGCCCGCCCGCCCAAGCCCGCGAGAAGGTCGTGGCCGAGATGACCCGGCAGCGCGCCGAAACGCGAGACCGGCTTTTCGCGTCCTTCCGCGAGCGCGTCAAGGACATCCAGGGATTGCAGGCGTACCTATCCACCTGCATCCGCTGCCACAACTGCATGGTCAATTGCCCCATCTGTTATTGTAAGGAATGCATCTTCCGCACGCCCATCTTTGACCACGAGTCCGAGAAATATCAGCAGTGGGCGGCGCGGAAGGGCGCGGTGCGGCTCCCGACGGACACGCTGCTGTTCCACATCACGCGGCTGAACCACATGGTAACGTCCTGCGTTGGGTGCGGCATGTGTGACAGCGCCTGCCCCAGCCACCTGCCCATCGCCACCATGTTCCGCGCCGTCGGGCAGGAGGTCCAGGCGCTGTTTGGCTACGTGCCCGGGCGAAGCCTGGACGAGCCGCCGCCCGTGGCCACATTCCGCGAAGACGAGTTGGAGGGTATTCAGTGATGGCCGAACAAGAACTGATTCCCATCTACATCATGAACAAGCAGTACCTCGTCCCGCCGACGCTCACCATCATGAAGGCCCTTGAATACGCCGGCTACAAACTCATCCGAGGCGTCGGCTGCCGCGCCGGGTTCTGCGGCGCATGCGCCACCGTCTACCGGACCGCGGACGACTATCGGCTCAAGATCGGCCTGGCCTGCGCCACCATGGTGGAGCCGGAGATGTACCTGGCGCAAATCCCGTTCTTCCCCGCGCCCCGCGCGCAGTACCACCTGGAAGAACTCAAGCCGGACATGAGCGCGCTTCTCAAGACGTACCCCGAGGTGCTCCGCTGCCTGTCCTGCGGCACGTGCACCAAGGTCTGCCCCCAGGACATAGACGTGCGCGACTACATGGCCGAGGCGATGAAGGGCAACATCGCGGCGGTCGCCGACAAGTCGTTTGACTGCATCATGTGCGGGTTGTGCGCCGCGCGGTGCCCCGCCGAGGAGAAGCAGTACCAAATCGCCATCCTCTGCCGCCGCATCTACGGGAAGTACATCGCGCCGCGCGCCGAGCATCTCCACAAGCGGGTGCAAGAAATCATGGACGGCAAGCACGACGCCGAACTGATTCGCATGAAGACAATGTCCAAGGACGAACTCAAGAAAGCATACTACGAACGCGACATAGAACCCGAATAAGGATCTCACCGCACAAACCGTAAAGACCACACAGAGCGGTGAACAAAGCATTCTCACGCGGAGGGAATCATGGGTTATCCGCAGTACATGCGAGACTCCATAGCAAAGGTAGAAGCGACCCGCCCGCGGCGGCTTCAGGAAACTTTCCCGATGCTGACCGCGCAGGAGAAGCAGGCCCTGCTGGAGAAGTTCCACCCCGACTACATCCGCGAGGCCATGCGCGAACTGCGCGTCGGCCCCAACAAGGGCACCCGCACCCCGCATGAACTCGCCGACCTCCTGGAGGCCCGGCCCATCCTGGACCCGGCGGCGGTGAACCTGGACAACGTGGACTACGAGACCGACGTGCTCATCATCGGCGCGGGCGGCGCGGGGTCCGCGGCAGCCATCAAGGCGCGCGAGGCCGGCGCCAAGGTCATCATCGCCACCAAATTGCGCCATGGCGACGCCAACACCATGATGGCCCAGGGTGGCATCCAGGCGGCGGACAAGGAAAACGATTCGCCCGCCATCCACTACCTGGACGTGATGGGCGGCGGCGGCTTCACCAACGACCCCGACCTGGTGGAAGCCCTCGTCAAAGACGCGCCGCTTGTCATCCAGTGGCTGGACAGCCTCGGCTGCATGTTTGACAAGCACCCCGACGGGACCATGGTTACCATTCACGGCGGCGGCACGTCGCGCAAGCGCATGCACTCGGCCCGCGACTACTCGGGCGCGGAAATCATGCGCACCCTCCGCGATGAGGTGCGCTCCTGGCCCGACGACATCCAGGTGATAGAGTTCGCGCCCGCCGTGGAACTCCTGATGGACGTCAACGGGCGTGTCGCCGGCGCGGTGCTCATGAACCTGGAGACCAACGAATACCTTGTCGTCAAGGCCAAGTGCACCATCATCGCCACCGGCGGCAGCGGGCGCCTCCACTACCAGAACTATCCCACCACGAACCACTACGGCGCCACCGGCGACGGCCTCGTCATGGCCTATCGGGTCGGCGCGCGCCTGGCGTTCATTGACACCATGCAGTACCACCCCACCGGCGCGGCCTTCCCCGAGCAAATCGTGGGCCTCCTGGTTACCGAGAAGGTCCGCGGCCTCGGCGCCCAGGTGGTCAACATAGACGGCGAGCAGTTCGTCTTCCCGCGCGAGACCCGCGACGCCGAATCCGCCGCCATCATCCGCGAGTGCGTGGAGCGCGGCAAGGGCGTTACCACCCCCTCGGGCATCCAGGGCGTGTGGCTGGATTCGCCCATGATTGAAATCATCCACGGCCCGGGCACCGTGCAGAAGGAACTCCCCGCCATGGTGCGCCAGTTCGGACGCTTCGGCGTGGACATCACCAAGGAGCCGATGCTGGTCTATCCCACCCTGCACTACCAGAACGGCGGCATCGCCATCAAGCCCGACTGCACCACCGACATCCCCGGCCTGTACGTGGCGGGCGAGGCGTCGGGCGGCGTCCACGGCCGCAACCGCCTCATGGGCAACTCCCTGCTGGATGTGTGCGTCTTCGGGCGGCGGGCCGGCATCACCGTCGGCCAGCACTTCCGCGAGGTTCAGGTGGGCAAGTTGACCCTGAGCCACCTGGAGCGATGGGAGAAGGAGTTGAAGGACGCCGGCCTAGACCCCAAGGTCCGCGCCCCCATCCTTCTGCCCGACTACACGCGCAAGAAAGGCGCGTAGGCGCTTCACGACGCTACCCCCACGGCCCCCCGACATATGCGCGGGGGGCCGTTCTTTTCGCCCTCCCCCGCCGCGGGGCAAGGTTCGGTTCCATCCTGCGTTGGTCTGTCCACGCGCCGCCCCTCCAATCCCCTGTCATGCTGAGCCGAAGGCGAAGCATCTCGGCCAGCGGGACTCTTCGCGCCATCGCCGATCAGAACGATAGCGGGCGCCAGCGGACTTTAGAACCGAATCTGGATCAAAAAACCCTTGACCGCCCGTCGCAAGGCGTGGTATAATGTGAGCCAGAAGGACAGCCGGCGCGCATGGCCCGGCGCGACATCGGCGTGCCATGTGCATCTCAATAACCGCCGTGGGGCTAGCCTGCGCAAGAGAAACGCTGTATAATTGAAGTACAGTGTTCCAAGGAGGATGCCATGAGATGGCAGGACTACATTGTCGTTGACCCCACTATCTGTCACGGCAAAGCCTGTATCAAGGGCACACGTATTATGGTTTCGGTTATACTGGATAACCTTGCTGCCGGTCTCTCTCTGGATGAAGTCCTGCACAGTTACCCGTCCCTGAATCGGGAAGCGATACAGGCTGCCATTACATACGCCGCCGAGTTGGCGCGTGAGCGTATTGTGGCTATTCCGGCATAGAAAACGCGATGGATTTCAAGATTGACGAGAATCTTCCAGTTGAGACAGCCGACTTGCTGCGCCAGGTTGGCTATGATGCCATCACCGTAGTTGAGCAGCACCTGGAAGGCGCCTCTGATTCCGATGTCATTCCTGCATGCCAAGAGGAGGGGCGTGCTCTGATCACCCTGGACACGGATTTCGCTGATATTCTCGCATATCCACCTGCGCAATTCCCTGGCTTGATAGTCCTGCGTTTGCGCAGCCAGGATAAACCCCACATTCTTGAGGTTCTCGCGCGTCTGACACCACTGCTTTCCAGTGAACCGCTCGAGCACCGTCTGTGGATTGTTGAGGAGACCCGTGTAAGGATTAGAGACTAGCCCATATGACAAGCGGTTGG
>JBBIHX010000003.1:0-75948 GCA_037446815.1 Caldilineae bacterium
CCGTAAACCCATCGGTTTGACAGCCTGCGCGGTTTGTGATAGACTGTACAACGTTCCTGGGGATCTGGCGGGAGCATCTATCCCGATACGGCGCGGTATCTAATCCTATGTACGGAGGATTCCTCAGGTTATGCCAAGTGATTTCATTCCCATCCTCATCTTGCTTGCGGTCGCAGGCATTCTGGCCGTCCTCGCTCTGGGTGTGCCGGCAGTCTTGGGCCCCAAACGCAAGAATCCCGTCAAACTCCTTCCCTACGAATCCGGCAAGATCCCGTTCCAAAGCCCGCGCGAACGCCCGTTCCCGGTGAAGTACTACCTGTTCGCCATGCTGTTTGCCGTGGTGGATTTGGTGGTCGTGTTCCTGTACCTGTGGGCCGTGCAGGTTCGGGACTTGGGATGGGCCGGGTTTGCGGGGATTCTCCTCTTCCTGCTCGTTGCTGTCGTGGGATACATCTACGTCTGGCGGAATGGAGCGATGGAATGGGACTAGAAACGAAACTGCCTGATGGTGTTGTCCTCACCACGCTGGAGTCTGCGGTCAACTGGTGTCGGAAATACTCGGTGTGGCCGCTTCTCTTCGGGTTGGCGTGCTGCGCTATTGAGATGCTCACCTCCGGCATGTCGCGGTTTGACATTGCGCGGTTCGGGTCGGAAGCGTTCCGCGCCACGCCGCGCCAGCCGGACCTCATGATCGTGGCCGGCCGCGTGTCCAACAAGATGGCCCCCGTGGTCAAGCGCCTCTACGACCAGATGGCCGAGCCGAAGTGGGTCATCGCCATGGGCGCCTGCGCGTCCTCCGGCGGCATGTTCCACAACTACGCCATCCTCCAGGGCGTGGACAAGATCATCCCCGTGGACATCTACGTGCCCGGGTGCCCGCCGCGCCCCGAGGCCCTGTTCTACGCGCTGACCCAACTGCAACAGAAGATCACAACCCAGCGGTTCAAAGACTTTGCGTAGGCCCATTTTCCTGAACGTGGATGGTAGGCATGGCTATGACCGATAACGACACGCTCTTGGAGAGGCTCAAGGCACAGTTCCCCGGCGCAATCCAGGGAGAATCCGCATTCAGGGGCGAGACGACCCTGACCGTCCGCGCGGATGACCTCCTGTCGGTTTGTCGGTTCCTTCGCGACGACCCGGAGGCCCAATTCAACCACCTGGCGTTTGTTACGGCGGTGGACTATTCGGCGCTGGGGCGTGAGCCGCGCTTTGCCGCCGTGTATCAGTTGTATTCGCTCCCGCATCGGCGCGCCCTGCGGCTCAAGGTACCGCTGGACGGCGAAAGCCCCATAGCCCCCAGCGTTGTGAGCATCTGGCCCGGGGCCAACTGGCACGAGCGCGAGGTCTATGACCTCATGGGCATCCGCTTCAAGGGCCACCCGGACCTGCGCCGCATCATGCTGCCCGATGAGTGGGTGGGCCATCCGCTGCGGAAGGACTATCCCCTGGGCGGCGAGCCGGTGGCTTTCACGGCCACGCTGGACGATCCGGCGCTGGAGGGCCTGGGCACCCAGGTCTTGGACCCCGTATCGGTTCCTCCCGTCCGCCCGCCCGAGGCCCAGCCCCACACGATGGTCATCAACATGGGCCCCCAGCACCCCAGCACCCACGGCGTGCTCCGCGTGGTGGTGGAACTGGACGGCGAGACGATGGTCAACGTTTGGCCCGACATCGGCCACCTGCACTCGGGCATTGAGAAGACCGCCGAGTACAAGACCTACGCCCAGGTGTTGCCCTACACCGACCGCATGGACTACGTGGCGGCCATGACTAACAACATGGGGTATGTCCTGGCCGTGGAGAAACTTCTCGGCGTGGAGATTCCGCCACGCGCCCAGATTCTGCGCGTCATCCTGTGCGAACTCCAGCGCATCGCGGCGCACCTGGTGTGGGTTGGCACCCACTGCCTGGACATGGCGGGCATGATCAACGCGCTGCTCCAGTACGCCTTCGCCGCCCGCGAGGACATCCTGAACATCTTTGAGATGGTCTCCGGCGCGCGCCTGACGCCCAGTTATATCCGCATCGGCGGGGTGGCCAGGGACGTGCCGCCCGGATTCGTGCCCGCGGTCAAGCGATTCCTGGAGACCTTCCCCGGGTGGCTGAAGGACATCATGCGCATGCTGGACGAGAACCCCATCTGGCTGTCGCGTATCAAGGGCATCGGGCCGCTGACCGCCGAGCAGGCCATCGCGTTGGGCGTTACCGGGCCGGTGCTCCGCTCCACCGGCGTGGATTACGACGTGCGCAAGTACGCGCCGTACTCGTCCTACGACCAGTTTGACTTTGACATCCCCACCGGCACCAACGGCGACTGCTACGACCGATACCTGGTGCGCATGGAGGAGATGCGCCAGAGCGTGCGCATCATCCAGCAGGCCATCGCCAAGTTGCCCGAAGGCCCCGTGCGGTGCGACGACCGCAAGATCGTCTTCCCGCCGCGCGAGGAACTGGACACCAGCATGGAGGCCCTCATCCACCACTTCAAACTGGTTACGGAGGGATTCCACCCGCCCGAAGGCGAGGTGTACGCGTGCGTGGAGGCCCCGAAGGGCGAAATCGGCTACTACATCGTGTCGGATGGCGGGCCCAAGCCCTACCGTCTGAAGATTCGCGGGCCTTCCTTCTCCAACTTGCAGGCGTCCAGCCTGATGGCGAAGGGGCACATGTTCTCCGACATGGTGGCCATCATCGGCTCCATTGACATCACCCTGGGCGAGGTGGATCGCTAGCGATTGAGGCGGGAGGTTCACGTGCTATCGGACAAGGTCAAGTCGGAAATCCAACAACTCAAGGCGCGCTACCCGCATCCCAACTCGGCGCTTCTCCCCGCGCTGGCGCTGGCGCAGAAGGAGCACGGCTGGCTTAGCCCCGAGGTGCTGGAAGAGGTGGCCACCGTCATGGAACTGTCGCCGGCGCAGGTGGGGTCGGTGGCGAGTTTCTACACCATGTTCAACCGCCGCCCGGTCGGCAAGTACCTCATCCAGGTCTGCACCAACATCGCGTGCTCGCTCCTGGGGGCCGAGCACATCGTGGAGCATCTCAAGCGGCAACTGGGCATCAACGTCGGCGAGACGACACCCGACGGCCGCTTCACGTTGATGGAGGTGGAATGCCTCGGGTCATGCGGCACCGCGCCCGTGATGCAGGTCAACGATACCTACTACGAGAACCTGACGGCGGAAAGGGTGGATGAGATTCTTGCGGAACTCCGCAGGCGGTAGGTTGTACCCGAATCGCACATGAGCCAGGAGACGCACATGGCAGAACCAGTCCTATTGCGCAACGTGGGGGTGCCCAACTCCCACACGATAGAGGTGTACATGCAGCGCGGGGGGTATCAGGCCCTGCCCAAGGCCCTGAAAGAGTACCAACCCGCCGCGCTGGTAGATTTGGTCAAGCGTTCGGGCCTGCGCGGGCGCGGCGGCGCGGGCTTCCCCGCCGGCGTCAAGTGGAGTTTTCTCCCCAAAGGCGTGTACCCGCGCTACCTGGTATGCAACGCCGACGAGGGCGAGCCCGGCACGTTCAAAGACCGCGTCTTGATTGAGCACGACCCCCACGGCCTTATTGAGGGCATCATCATCTCCTGCTACGCCTGCGAGGTCAACACGGCCTTCATTTACATCCGCGGTGAATACGAATTTGGCGCGCGGCGGCTGGAGCAGGCGATCCAGGAAGCCTATGCCCACGGCTTCCTCGGCAAGAACATCCTGGGCAGCGGGTTCAACCTGGACATCATCGTGCATCGGGGCGCGGGGGCCTACATCTGCGGCGAAGAGACGGGCCTCCTGACGTCGCTGGAGGGCGACCGCGGCCATCCCAAACTGAAGCCGCCCTTCCCGGCCAGCGAGGGCCTCTACCGCAAGCCCACCGTCATCAACAACGTGGAGACCCTGTTCAACGTGCCCTTCATCGTAGAGCGGGGCGCGGAATGGTATACCAGCATGGGCACCGAGAAAAGCCCGGGCATCAAACTGTTCTGCATCAGCGGGCACGTGAACAAGCCCGGCGTGTACGAATTGCCGCTGGCGACGCCGCTGCGCACCCTCATCTACGATTACGCGGGCGGGCCGCTGGAAGGCAAGCCCATCAAGGCGATCATCCCGGGCGGCTCGTCCACGCCGATGATCACGCCGCAGCACCTGGACGTGCCGCTGGACTACGAGTCGCTGGCGGCCATTGGCACCATGCTGGGGTCGGGCGCGGTCATCGTCATCGGCGAGGGCACGTGCATCGTGCGCACGGTGGAGCGCCTGGCCGAGTTCTACCGCCACGAGTCCTGCGGCAAGTGCATCCCTTGCCGCGAGGGCACCGACTGGCTGTACAAGATTCTGCACCGCATTGAGCACGGCGGGGGCCGCGAGGAAGACCTGCCGCTCCTGCTGGACATCTGCAACAACATCGGCGGCAAGAGTTTCTGCCCGCTGGGCGATGCCGCCCTGGGGCCCGTGCGCTCCAGCATCGCCAATTTCCGCGACGAGTACCTGCAACACATTCGCGAGAAACGTTGTCCGTACCAGGCTTAGCAAACGTACCTGCGTTTCTACACCAATGAGGTAGGCGCTGCATGGAAGTTCTGGTAAACGTAACGATAGACGGTCAACCCATTAGCGTCCGGGCGGGCACCACGGTGCTAGAGGCCGCGAAGCAACTCGGCATCGCCATCCCGACCTTCTGCTACTACGCCAAGTTGGTGGGTATCGGCGCGTGCCGCATGTGCCTGGTAGAAGTGGAGAAGATGCGCGGTCTCCAGACGGCCTGCACAACCAAAGTGCAGGAGGGCATGGTCGTGCGCACCAACACGCCGGAGGTCGTCAAGACGCGGCAGGGCGTGCTGGAGTTCCTCCTCACCAATCACCCGCTGGATTGCCCGATTTGCGACAAGGGCGGCGAGTGCGAACTCCAGGACCAGGTGTTCCAGTTCGGCGGGACGGTGAGCCGCTTCGTGGAGGAAAAGCGCCACAAGGCCAAGGCCAAGCCCCTGGGCCCCTTCGTGATGAAGGACGAGGAGCGGTGCGTCCTATGCCGCCGGTGCATCCGCTTCCTGGAAGAGTGGCCGGGCGATGTGGAGTTGGACGCCTTTGAGCGCGGGCGCAACACCGTGGTGGATACCTTCTACGGCCGCCCGCTGTCATCGCCGTTTTCGGGCAACGTCATTGACCTCTGCCCGGTGGGGGCGCTGACCAGCATCCCCTTCCGATTCAAGGCGCGCAGTTGGGAACTCCAGCGCACCCCCAGCATCTGCACGCTGTGCGGCGCGGGGTGCAACCTGACGCTGGACGCCAAGGCCAACCGCCTGCTGCGCGCTGTGGGCCGCGAAAACCGCGACGTGAACGACGAATGGCTGTGCGACCGCGGGCGGTTCGGCCAGGACCACGTCCGAAGCGACCAGCGGCTCACGTCGCCGCTCATCCGCAAGGACGGCCATCTGCAACCGGTCCCGTGGGAAGAGGCGCTGGCCTTCGCCGCGCGGCGGGTGCAGGAAATCGCCCAGACGGCCAATCCGGACGTTGTCGCGGCGGTCGGCTCGGCGCGCGCCAGCAACGAGGCCAATTACCTGCTCCAGAAGTGGGCGCGCGCGGTCGTCGGCACCAACAACGTGGACTTCGCCGGGCGGCCCGCCGATGACGCGGCTCCGCTCTCCGCGATAACCGCGCCGCTGCGGGCGGGCGTTGTCGTGCTCCTAGGCGTGGACCCGCTGGGCGACGCGCCGATGGTAGATTTGTGGATTCGCCGCGCCGCGCTGACAAAGGGCACCCGCGTCATCGCCATCGGCCCCAAGCGCCCTGTCGTCAGCCGCTACGGCCTGTGGTTGGGGTGCAAGCCGGGCGCGGAGTCGGCGGTGTTGGCGGGGCTGTTGCACCTGCTGGCCCGCGATGACCGCGTGCAGGGCGCCGCCAAGTCTGACATGGCGGGATGGACGAAAGAGTATGCGCCCGACCGCGTGGCCGAGGCGACCGGCGTTAGCGCCCAGGCCCTGAAGCAGGCTGCCGACTTCCTGGCCGCGAAGGGCGCCCCGCTGGTGCTGTACGGCAGCGGCGCGAATCTAGCGCCCGTGCGCGATCTCATCGCCCTGCTGGGGGGCGAGGCGGGCTACCTTGCGCCGCAGCCCAACGCTTGGGGCGCGCTGCTGATGGGCGCCGCCCCCGATCGCTACCCGGGCGGCGCGTCGGTGGAAGACGCCAAGGCCCGCGACAGTTTCGGCAAGCGGTGGGACGCGAGGCTCTCGCCGCGCAAGGGATTTGCCCTGCGCGAGATGCTGGCGGGGTGCCGCGAGGGCAACGTCCAGGCGATGCTGGTGGTGGAAGCCGACCTGGCGCGCGAGTGCCCGGGCGCGGCCGAGGCGCTCCGCACCCTGCGCTTCCTGGTCGTCGTGGATCAGTTCCTCACGGCCACGGCGGAACTGGCCGACGTGGTCTTCCCATCCGCCGCGCCCGCCGAAACTGATGGCACATTCCTGAACCTGACCCGGCGGCTCCAGCGGGCGACCCAGGCCGTATATCCGCCCAAGGGCGTCCGCCCGGCATGGAAGGTCGTCGCCAACCTGGCGAATGCGGCCCCAGGGCGCGAGAAGAAGCGCGGCGCCGAATCGCACTGGGACTACGAGACGGCCGCCGAGGTCTGGCGCGAGATCACGCGCGGCGTGGCCGTGTGCCGCGAATGCACGTATGACACCATCGGCGCGGGGGGCTGGCAGCCGGAGTTCGCGGCGGAAAAGGTCAAGCCCGCGCCCCTCGCGGTGGAGTACCCCGTCGCGCCGGAGGGCTTCCCGCTGGCGCTGGCGGCGGGACGGGCTTTGTTCCCCAACTCCGCGCCGTCGCGGTACTCGCCCGCCCTTGCGCCCGTCCTGTGGGGAGACGCGCTGCTGGTGCACCCCAAGGATGCCGAAGGGCGCGGCATCAAGGCGGGAGACGCCGTGCGCCTCGCGTCGGCGCGCGGGTCGGTGGAACTGAAGGCGCAAGTAACGGACGAGGTGGCGCCCGGGTGCGTCTGGGCCTGCCAGGAGTCGGTCGCGGCGCTGATGGAGTCGCCCGACAAGATCACCTACGTGAAACTGTCGCGTTCGTAGATTCGCGAGAACTCGGGGAGTGCACATGGACGGGAACTGGATAGACACGCTGCTCATCCCGGCTATCAAGGCCATCGTGGTAACGTTGGGGCTGCTGGCGGCCTTCGCGTACATGACGCTGGCCGAGCGGAAACTGTGCGCGCGGTTCCAACTGCGCTACGGCCCGAATCAGGCGGGGCCTTTCGGCATCTTCCAGCCCATCGCCGACGCGCTGAAGGCCATCTTCAAGGAAGAGGTGATCCCAGAGCACGTGGACAAGTGGCTGTACGTCCTGTGTCCCGTGCTGGCGATGGTTCCCGCCATCCTGGCCTTCGCCGTGATTCCCATCGGCCGCCCCATTGTCATCGCCGGCCACACCGTTACACTGCAACTGGCGGATATCAACGTGGGGCTGCTGTACCCCATGGCGGTGGCGGGGCTGGGGGCCTACGGCATCGTGCTGGGCGGGTGGTCGTCCAACAACAACTACTCCCTGCTGGGGGCGCTGCGCACCACGGCGCAGATTATCAGTTACGAACTTCCCATGGGCCTGGCGCTGGTGTCGCTGGTCGTCGTTACGGGAACGCTGCGGATGAGCGGCATCGTGGAGTACCAGGCGGCGCTGCCCCTCATCGTGCTCCAGCCCATCGGGTTCCTCATCTACTTCATCTGCGGCCTTGCGGAGACGAACCGCTCGCCCTTTGACTTCCCCGAGACGGAGAACGAACTCATCTCCGGCTACAACACCGAGTACGGGGGCATCAAGTTCGCGCTGTTCTTCATGGCCGAGTACATCAACATGATCGTGGTGAGCGCGCTCACGGCGACGCTGTTCCTGGGCGGCTGGCAGGGGCCGATTCTGCCCGGGTGGCTGTGGTTCTTCATCAAGACGGCGTTCATGCTGTTCGTGTTCGTCTGGGTTCGGGCAAGCCTGCCCCGCGCCCGCTACGACAAACTCATGCGCTTCTGCTGGAAATTCCTGACGCCGCTGGCCCTGGCGAACCTGCTGGTTACGGCGGTGGTCGTTCTCATCCTTCGCGGATAGATATGTGGGATGCAATCGTCTCACGTTGACAGAGGTGGGGCATGTCCATAGTCAGTGCGGTCAAAGGGTTCTACCAGATTCTGAAGGCGATGGCGGTTACGCTGAAGTACTTCTTCACGAAGCCGCTGACCGTTCAGTACCCGAAGGAGAAGATTCGCCTGTACCCGCGCTTCCGCGGGCGACATGAATTGCAGCGCCGCCCCGAGGGGCTGGAGTTGTGCGTGGGATGCGGATTGTGCGCCGCCATCTGCCCGGCCAGGGCCATCTACGTGGAGGCGGCGGAGAACACGGATGAGGCGCGGTTCTCGGCGACCGAGCGCTACGCCCGCGTGTACGAAATCAACTACACGCGCTGCATCTTCTGCGGGTTCTGCGAGGAAGCCTGCCCCACCGGCGCGCTGAAACTGGGACACGAGTTCGCGCTGGCCCGGGCGTCGCGGGGCGAGTTGGTCATGGGCAAGGAGGCGCTGCTTCAGCCCGCGACACCTCATGCGATCATACTGGAGGATTGAACAGCATGCTGGAGATCATCCTTTTCGCGTGCTTCGCGCTTGCGGCCATCGCCGGCGCCGTCTGGGTGATACTGGGCAAGAACGCCAGTTGGAGCGCGTTGGGGCTGCTGGTGAACTTCTGCTCGCTGGGCGCGCTCTACATCATGCTGAACGCCCCGTTCGTCGCGCTGATTCAGTTCATCGTGTACGCGGGCGCCATCGTGGTGATGTTCCTGTTCGTGGTCATGCTGCTCATGGTGCGCCGCGGCGAAGGCGAGGACAAGAAGCCCTTCCAGCGGTATATGGGCATCGCGCTGGCCGTGCTGCTGGCGGCGGGCCTGGTGTACATCGGGGTGAGCGTGGCGATGCCCCACGGGTCCCTGCCCGCCACGCCGCAGGACAATGCTCGCGTCCTGGGCCTGACGCTGTTCTCCGAATATCTGCTGCCGCTGTGGATGGCGGGCGTGCTGCTGCTCATCGGGATGATTGCTGTGGTCATGCTGGCCAAACGCAAGAAGGAGGCTTAGGCGCCCGCACGATTCGGTGCGGGGTCGCCGGGACTTGCACAGGAGAACGAGATGACGCTTTCTTCGCTTCATTACTTTATCCTTAGCGCGATTCTGTTTGCCATTGGCGGCATAGGGGTACTGGTGCGCCGGAACGCCATCGTCATCTTCATGTGCGTGGAGATGATGCTGAATGCCGTCAACCTGTCCCTTATCGCCTTCGCGCGCTACCTGAACGGCGTGGACGGTCAGTTGCTGGTGCTGTTCGTGATGGCCATCGCCGCCGCCGAGGTGGTCGTCGGGCTGGCGATCCTGGTGGCGCTGTACCGGAAACGTCCCACCACGGACGTGGACGAGATGAATCTGCTGAAGGGCTGATGCGAGGCCCTGGCCTGTCATCGGGCGCGAGGCTACGCACGCCGAGGGCCGGCGCGCCGCCGTCAGCCGGAGCCGCGGGGCGGCGAAGCATGGCCGGGGAACATCAAGAGTGAGGGATCATAGGAGCGGGAGGAACGCATGCTGAATTACCCCTGGCTCGTTCTGCTATTCCCCCTGGTGGGGGTGATCATCAATGCATTCGTTGGCCGCTACCTGGGCAAGCGGGGCGCGGGCATCCTGGCCTCGGCCATGGTGGGCCTGTCGTTTGTCGGCGCGGTCTGGATGTTCGTGGAACTCCTCGGGCTGGAAGACCGCGTCGTTACCCGCCCGCTGTTTGACTGGATTTCCGTCGGCGATTTCAACGTCCAGGTGAAACTGCTCATAGACCCCCTGTCGTCGGTGATGGCAGTGGTGGTCAGCGGCGTCTCGTTCCTCATCCACATCTATTCCATCGGCTACATGGCCCACGACGAGCGGTTCGTGCGCTTCTTCGCCTATCTCAACCTGTTCGTCTTCGCCATGTTGACGCTGGTGCTGGCCGAGAACCTGCTGGTTACCTACGTTGGCTGGGAGGGCGTGGGGCTGTGCTCGTACCTGCTCATCGGGTTCTGGTTTGAGCGCAAGTCGGCTGCCGACGCGGGCAAGAAGGCGTTCCTGGTCAACCGCGTGGGCGACGTGGGGTTCGCCCTGGGCCTCATGCTGATGTTCGTTACCTTCGGCTCGCTGAGCATGAGCGAGGTGCTGGAGAGCACCCTGGCCGTGCGCCTGATGCCCGGCGTGGCGACGGCTATCGCGCTGCTGCTGTTCGTGGGGGCGGTGGGCAAGTCGGCGCAGATTCCGCTGTACGTCTGGTTGCCCGACGCGATGGAAGGCCCCACGCCGGTGAGCGCCCTCATCCATGCCGCGACGATGGTTACCGCCGGCGTGTACATGGTGGCCCGCACGCACACGCTCTTCGCGCTCTCGCCCTCGGCGCTGACGTGGGTGGCGGCTATCGGCGGGGTTACGGCCTTCTTCGCCGCGACCATCGCCCTGACGCAGCACGACCTGAAGCGCGTGCTGGCCTATTCCACCATCAGCCAGTTGGGGTACATGTTCCTGGGCGTGGGTGTGGGCGCCTACGCCGCGGGCATCTTCCACTTGACGACTCACGCCTTCTTCAAGGCGCTCTTGTTCCTGGGCGCGGGCAGCGTGATGCACGCCCTGGCGGGCGAGTTGGACATCCGCAAGATGGGCGGGCTGCGCAGCAAGATTCCGGTTACGTTCTGGATATTCCTCATCGCGGCCCTGGCCATCGCGGGCTTCCCTGGCCTGGCCGGGTTCTTCAGCAAGGACGAAATCCTTTGGCAGACCTTCGCGGGCGGCAAGACGTTCCTGTGGGCGCTGGCGCTGCTGACGGCCGGCCTGACGGCGTTCTACGTCTTCCGCTTGGTGTTCATGGTGTTCTACGGCGAGTCCAGGGTGGACAAGAAGGTGGCCGCCCACGTCCACGAGTCGCCCCGCGTGATGACCGTGCCGATGGCGATCCTGGCGGTCTTCTCGGTGATTGGCGGCTATATCGGCGTGCCCAAGATTCTGGGCGGCGGCAACTGGATTGAGCACTACCTGGATGGCAGCCTGGGCTGGCACGCGCCGGAAGCGGCCATTGCCGAGACGGCCCATGCCTCGGCGGGCACGGAATGGGCGCTGCTCATCCTGTCGGTCATCGTGGCGCTGGCGGGCATCGCGCTGGCCTACGTGTTCTACGTGCGCCGCACCGATTTGCCCTCGCGCGTCGCCAAGAGCCTGGGCGGGCTGTACTCCCTCGTGTACAACAAGTACAAGGTGGACGAGTTGTACATGGCCGCTATCGTCAAGCCGCTGCGGGCCATCGGGAAGTTCTTCGCGGACAGCGTGGACGGCCCCGTGGTGGACGGCATCGCCGAAGGTATCGCGGCGTTGGTGGCGCTGATGGGGCGCGGGCTCCAGGCGCTGCAAACGGGCCTGGCGCGCAACTACGCCCTGGGCATTCTGGCGGGCGCGGTGTTGTTGCTGGTGTACGCGTTGGTGAAGTAAAGCAAGCAGCGGTCAGCAATCAGCGGTTGGCTATCGGAATGGCTGACGGCTGAGTGCTCGCAAAGACAGTAACCAAGGAGACTCGGCGAAGATGAATCAAATGGGCTTTCCACTCCTGACGCTGGTGGTCTGGCTGCCCCTATTGGGCGCTGTCCTGGCCTATGCATTCCGCCGCGAGCAGGTGAAGGCGGTCAAGACCTGGGCGCTGGCCGTAACCGGAATCACGTTTGTCCTGGCCGTGCTGTTGTGGGTCTTCTTCGCGCCGACCGAGGCGGGCTACCAGTTTGTGGATCGGGCCGCGTGGATTCCGCAGTTCGGGCTTGAGTACGCGCTGGGGGTGGATGGCATCAGCCTGTTCCTCGTCATCCTGGCGGCGCTGCTGTTCGTCGTGGCGGTGCTGACCTCATGGCGGCTCGTCCCAGCCGAGGGGCTGCGCGGCTACTTCGCGCTGTTGCTCTTCATGGAGACGGGCGTGCTGGGCGTGTTCACGGCGCTGGATCTCGTGCTGTTCTACGTGTTCTGGGAAGTGATGCTGGTGCCGGCGTTCTTCCTCATCGGACGGTGGGGCGGCGCAAAACGCGTGCGGGCGGCCACCAAGTTCTTCATCTACACCATGGCCGGCTCGGCCCTCATGCTGGTCGCCATCCTGGCACTGGGGTACGCGGCGTATTCAGCCACGGGCGCGTGGACGTTCAACATCGCCGATTTGGCCGGGATGCGCATCCCGTGGTACACGCAGTTGGCGCTGTTCGGCGCGTTTGCGCTGGCGTTTGCGGTGAAGGCGCCTTTGGTGCCGTTCCACACCTGGCTGCCCGACGCCTACGTGGAAGCGCCCACGCCCGTAACGATTCTCCTGGCGGGCATCCTGGGCAAGATGGGCGTGTACGGGTTCATCCGCTTCGCGATTCCGCTGTTCCGCGACGCGGCGGTGTTCTTCGCGCCCACGATTCAGATTCTGGCCGTCGTCGGCGTCCTGTACGGCTCGCTCATCGCGCTGGTGCAGACCGACCTGAAGCGGTTGGTGGCCTACTCCAGTTTGGCGCATGTTTCGCTCATCGTGCTGGGGCTGTTCGCGGTGAATGCGCAGTCCATGTCGGGCGCGGTGTTCCAGTCGGTGAGCCACGGCATCTACATCGCGGCGCTGTTTGCGCTGCTGGGTGCGCTGGAGGCCCGCAAGGGCACCCGCGACATCGCGGCGTTCGGCGGCGTGTGGAAGGCCGCGCCGGTGATGGGATTCTTCTTGCTTATCGCGGTGCTGGCGTCGGTGGGCCTGCCTGGGCTGAACGCCTTCGCGGGCGAGTTTGTGCTCCTGCTGGGCGTGTTCAAGGCGCAGAAGGTTTTCGCCGTCCTGGGCGCGCTGGGGATGATCTTCGGCGCGTGGTACATGCTCACGCTGTTCCAGCGGGTGATGCAGGGCGCGGCGAAGCCCGAAGCCCTGGCCGACCTGACAGGGCTGGAGAGGGTAACCGTGGCGCCGCTGCTGTTGTTGGCGTTGGTCTTCGGCGTCCAGCCCAACCTGCTCTACGGCATCATCGTTCCGGCAGTGGAGGCGGTGGTCAAAGCGGTGGCCTCACGTTAGCCGAATCGCGCTAGGCTCTAGGGGTCGGCGCGTTTCCCGAAGTCTGCCGATGTTCTTTGCGGAGGAAGACGTTCATGGCGATTGATCTACAGGTTCTCGCTCCGGAAGCGATTATCCTGGCGGTTGTGCTCCTGGCCCTGCTCCTCAACGCGCTGGGCGGCAAGCGGAGCACCGCGGCGATGGGCTGGCTGGCGCTGGTGGGGGTGATTCTCGCCGGAGCGGCCTCGCTCTACTACTGGGGGGATACGGCGCCCACCTTCCAGGGCATGGTGGGGGCGGATGGGTATGGCCTCTTCGCCAACGTCGTGTTCCTGCTGGCGGCCGGCCTCGCCATCCTCATGGGGCTGGAAGCGGTGCGGCGATTTGACCTGCCCGCCGAGGTCTTCGTCCTCATCCTCATCGCGACCCTCGGCATGATGCTCCTGGGTTCGGCCATCAACCTGGTCGCGGTATTCCTGGCGCTGGAGATTCTCTCCATTTCGCTGTATGTGCTCACCGCGTCGGAGCGGGACGAGTGGCGCTCGCTGGAAGCGGGCATGAAGTACTTCATCCTGGGCGGGTTTGCGTCGGGATTCCTGCTGTTCGGCATCGCCATGATTTACGGGGCCACGGGCACGTTCTCGCTGGCCGCCGTGGGCGCGCAGGGGGCGTCGCTGTCGGCTCTGCGCGATGCGCCGCTCCTGGCCGCTGGGCTGATCTTCCTGCTCATCGGGTTCGCCTTCAAGGTAGCGCTGGTGCCGTTCCAGATGTGGACGCCCGATGTGTATGAGGGCGCGCCGTCGCTGGTAACCGCGTTCATGTCGGCGGGTGCCAAGGCGGCGGGGTTCGTCGCACTGATTCGCATCCTGGAGACCGCCTTCCCCTACTGGCGCGCCGAATGGGGCCTTGCGTTGGCGGTCATCGCCGTGCTGACCATGACGTGGGGCAACATGGCGGCCCTGGGCCAGCGAAGCGTCAAGCGCATGTTGGCCTACTCGTCCATCGCCCATGCGGGGTACATCGTCATCGGCGTGGCCGTGGCGGGCCGCGCGGGCTACGCCAGCGTGCTGTTCTACCTCATCTGCTACACGCTGATGAACGTGGGCGCCTTCGCGGTGATTCTGGCGATGGGGCACAAGTCGGCCCCCAACGAGGACATAGACGACTACGCCGGGCTGATACGGCGCAAGCCCGGGTTGGCTTTGGCCATGGGGCTGTTCATGCTGGCCCTGGCGGGCATTCCCCTCACGGCCGGGTTCCTGGCCAAGTTGTACGTCTTCTCCGCGGCGGTGGTGGAAGGGTACGCCTGGCTCGCCGCGGTTGCGCTCGTGAACGCGGTGATTTCCGCGTACTACTATCTGCGCGTGGCCGGGCGGATGTTCTTCGGCGAGGCGCGGGCGAATGCCTCGCCTGTCCACGTGTCGGCGCCGCTGGGCGTGGCGCTGGCGCTGACGGGCCTGCTGACGGTGATCCTGGGCGTGTATCCCGCGCCGCTCCTGAACCTCATCCAGGCGGCGATACGCCCCATCGTTGGATTCTAGGGAGCAAAGCACGGTGCGAACACGCTATCTCTTTGCGAGATAGCGTGTTTTGCTTATGCAGCAGTGCCAATCTCTTCTACGGAGGTGCGCCGTGAAACTGGACTACAAGAAGACGTTCACGCTGGGGTTTGGCTTCCTGGGCATCAGCCTGCTGTGGGCGCTGTACAACGCGTATGTGCCCATCTTCCTGCAGTCGGGCAACGCGGAGTTCACGCGCAAACTGCTGGAAGCAGGCAAGGCGCTGCCGACCGTGGCGGGGTTCGGGTTGAGCGCGGGCGTCGCGGGGTTCATCATGACGCTGGACAACATCGCGGCGGTGTTCATCCAGCCGTGGATCGGCGTCCGCAGCGACAAGACGCGCACACGCTGGGGGCGGCGCATGCCGTACATCATGGTCGGCGCGCCTATCGCGGCGGTGGCCTTCGCGGCCATCCCGTTCGTCGTGAAGGCGATTCCGGAGTCGCTCAACGGCCAGTTGGGCCAGATGACGGGCCTGTTCGCGCTGTTCGTGCTGGTCATCGGCGTGATGCTTCTGGCCATGAGCATCTTCCGCACGCCGGTCATCGCCCTAATGCCCGACATCATCCCGTCGCCCCTGCGGAGCAAGGCCAACGGCGTCATCAACCTCATGGGCGGCGTGGGGTCGCTCCTGGCGTTTTTCGGCGGCTCGGTGCTGTACAACATAACCCCCATCCTGCCGTTCGTGGTGGGCGCGGTGGTGATGCTGGGGGCCTGCGCCGTGGTCGTGTGGCGCATCAAGGAGCCGAAGGAGTTCCCGCAGGACCCCGAGGAGAAACCCTTGGGCGTCATCGGGAACCTGAAGGAGGTGCTGGCCGACCGCGACCGAAGCGCCATCCGCATCCTGCTGGCCATCTTCTTCTGGTTCCTGGCGTTCAACGCGCTGGAGACGTTCTTCACGTCCTACGGCGTGTTCTACCTGGGCATCAGCGAGAGCCGCGCGGCGCTCCTCCTGGGGTTCTTCTCAGTGTCGTTCATCATCTTCTCCATCCCGGCGGGGTTCATCGCCACCAAGTTCGGGCGCAAGCGGACGATTCTCACGGGCCTTGTGTCGCTGGCCGTGCTGCTGTTCCTGGGCTACTGGATTCCCAACGTAACCTTCATCACGGTCATGTTGGTACTGGCCGGGTTCGCGTGGGCGCTCATCAACATCAACTCGCTGCCCATGGTGGTGGACATCGCGCCGCAGAGCCGCCTGGGTTCGTACACCGGCCTGTACTACTTCTTCTCGGCGTCGGCGGCCATCGTGGGGCCCATCGTGGCCGGGGCGCTGGTGGACTGGGTCGGCGCGTACAACGTGATTCTGCTGTCGTCGCCGGTGTTCGCGCTCATTGCGGGGCTGTTCATGCTGGGGGTTACGCGGGGCGAAGCCATCGCGGAGTAGGAAAATCTCACCGCGGAGACGGAGAGGACGCGGAGATTGAATTGATTTCCTCTGCGTGCTCCCTGCCTCTGCGGTGGATTGTTGTTCCACCGCAAAGTGTTCACCGGAGAGACGGAGAGGACGCAGAGATTGAATAGATTTCCTCTGCACACTCCCTGCCTCCGCGGTGAACCGAGAATCGCCCCCGCGTTTGCCGGGCCGCGCAGGGCCGATGTATAATGCCGCATCCTCACCCACCGGAGGACGGCATGCAGGTTGAACTCATCGCCATCACCCGCTACTTGCGCGGCAATGGCACGCCCGAGGAACTCCTGGAGCACGCGGGGCGGGTGTGCTACCGCTCGGAGCCGCGGGGCGAGCCGGGCAAGTTCCTCATGGCGCGCGTCCGCGAAGGACACGAGAGCCTGATTGAGCACGCCTCGGCCACCTTTGAGATTTCGGGCGTCTCGCGCGCCTGCACCCACCAACTGGTGCGCCACCGCATCGCCAGTTACTCCCAGGAGTCGCAGCGGTACGTGGACCTGTCCAACCCGGAGTATGTAGTTCCGCCATCCGTCGCCAACGACCCGGAGGCCATGGCGGTTTGGCAGAAGGCAACGGAGGGCCTGGCGGAGGCGTACCGCCGATTGCGGGAGCGTGGCATTTTCAAAGAAGACGCGCGTTTCCTGTTGCCCAACGCCACGGCGACCCGCATCGTGGTTACGATGAATTTCCGTTCGTGGCGGCACTTCATCAAGATGCGGGGATTGGACCGCGCGGCGCAATGGGAAATCCGCGAAGTCGCCAACCGCATCCTGGACATCCTGTACGAGCAAGCGCCATCGGTCTTTGAGGATTTGATTCGTGAGCGAGCGGCCAAGTCTTGACGCCTACTTCATGCACATCGCCCGCGTGGTGGCGAGTCGCTCCACGTGCCTGCACCGCAACGTCGGCGCGGTCATCGTCAAGGGCAAGCAGATCGTGTCCACGGGGTACAACGGCGCGCCCGCGGGCCAGCCCCACTGCCTGGACATCGGGTGCGCGCGCGAGGGCGTTCCATCGGGCCAGCGGTCCGAACTATGCCGCGGGGCCCATGCCGAGCAGAACGCCATCAACTTCGCGGCGCGGTTCGGCATCAGCATAGAGGGGGCTACGCTGTACACCACCCACTTCCCGTGCTCGTGGTGCGCCAAGAGCATCGTGAACGCGGGGATTCGACGCGTGGTGTACGCCGAGGACTACCCCGACCCGCTGGCAAAGGCAATCCTGGCGGGGATAGAGGTGGTGCGCGCGGGGGATGGAGGAGAGTAGAGGGCTATTTCCAGCCTATGGAGATAAAGCAATGGAGAAGTGTTGCTGATGGTCTTAGGCATCGCCGCGTTCCATGTCCTGCAATTCTGCTTCAAACGGGCACACCTTGTAGCGTCCGAGCGCCAGCAGGAACTCCACGCGTGTCATCCCGGCCAGTTCAGCGGCTCTTCCCGATGAGAGACGGCCCAGTTCGTACAGTTTGACCGCGGCCAGGGTCCGCAATTCGCGTGCGAATGAGGCCTCATCGCTCTTCTCCGCGAGCAAGATCTTCTCAGGGATATCCAACAGAACTCGCCGTGTCGTCATCTTCGCCATCCTTTCCACCAGCAGTATAAGGCAAAGAGGCTCGCAAGTCAATGCCCTTGCTCTGCTGTACCAGCAAGCGCCCGCGTCTGTCTGGAAGGTCCCGCGCTGACCAGTCGCCCAGATCTCGGTACGCCTGATATGCCCGGCGGTAGAGTTCCCTGTCCAGTTCCACAGCGGGCTTCCACAACACCGTGTCCGTCGTTTCCAGCGCGTAGTACACGGCAGACCGGCCCGAGAATCAACGTGGGCGTCGGCACACTAGCCCTTCATGACCGCCAGCGGGCGCAGGCGCGCGACCTTGCGGGCGATGCCAGCGGCGTGGATGGTGTCCACCACCGCGTCCACGTCCTTGTAGGCGTCGGGGGCTTCTTCCGCCAAGCCCGCCAGGCTCCCCGCGCGCACCTCAATCCCCTGCGCCTTGAGCTGCTCGCGCAGTTTCTCGCCGCGCACCTGGCGCTTGGCCTCGGCGCGGCTCAGTAACCGCCCCGCGCCGTGCGCCGCCGACCCGAACGTGTCCTCCATCGCCTTGTTGGTCCCCACCAGCACGTAGGATGCCGTGCCCATGTCGCCAGGAATCAGCACCGGCTGGCCGATGGCGCGGTAGTCCGGCGGGAGTGACGGATGGCCCGGCCCGAAGGCGCGGGTCGCTCCCTTGCGATGCACGCAGACCTTGGTGGGCTTGCCCTCAATCACGTACTCCTCAATCTTGGCGATGTTGTGCGCCACGTCGTACACGACGCGCAGGTGCCAGTTGCGGAACCTGGACGCGAGAACCCGCTCAAAGGCCTGGCGCGCCATGTGGGTGAGGCACTGGCGGTTGGCCCAGGCGTAGTTGGCGGCCCCGGCCATGGCGCCGAAGTAGGCCTTGCCCTCCGGCGAATTGAGCGGCGCGCACACCAGTTCGCGGTCGGGCAGGCGGATGCCGTACTTCTGGACGGCGTTTTGCAGCGAGCGGACGTAGTCGGTGCACACCTGATGCCCTAGCCCGCGCGACCCCGAATGAATCTGCACCACCAGTTGCCCCTTGAACAGGCCCAGGGCGTCGGCCGCCTCCTCGTCGTAAATCTCCTCCACCTCCTGCACTTCCAAGAAGTGGTTGCCGGAGCCCAGGGTGCCCAATTGGTCGCGCCCGCGCGATTTGGCCCGCTCGCTCACCGCCGACGGGTCGGCGCCGGGCATGGCCCCGCGCTCCTCCAGGTGATCCAAATCCTCCGCGCTGCCGTAGCCGGCCCGCACGGCCCATTCGGCCCCCCGCACCAGCACGTCGTCCAACTGCTTGCTGGACAGTTTGATGGGGCCGGTCTCGCCCACGCCGCTGGGCACGGTGTTGTACAGAACGTTGATGAGATCGCCCATCAGCGGTTTGACGTCGGCCGCGCTCAGCCCCGACGCCAGCAGGCGCACCCCGCAGTTGGACACGACAAACCCATTGGCGACGAAGTTGTGATCGCGGTGGGCGACGGTGAAATCGTACACATCCCCCCGATAGTCGTCGGCAGGCTCCACGCGGACGACCGTATCCCAAGCCATGCCCGACAGCCCCAGGCCCGCGGTGGCTTCTTGCACAAACTGCGCGAAAGGCGGGAAAGCCTGCCCGACGCGCGGGTTCGTGCTTCGGCCTTCCCACAACGACCGTTCCACGAACCGCTCGTTGACCAAGGGCCCGACCAGCGCACGCTTGACCTCCTGGACAGTCTTCCCGTCGGCGCGCAGGGCGACGGCCTGCACCGCCACCGCCTCACGCTGGGCGAGGGCCTGCTGTTTCAGGCGAAGGTACACCACCGCGATGCTCGCCAGGACACGCTTCTCGCGATGGCACTCAAACCCCACGCGGCTCCACAGGCGGATTAGGTTCTGGGGCGACGCCGCCACGGTCAGGCGCAGGCGCATCGACCGCGAGCCATCGGCACTTGTTTGCTCCAGGCGCTGCCCGATGGGGAGCGTCTCCACGCCGAAGTCCGCCAGCACGTCGGCAACATCCCGAAGCCACTGCAGCCCGCTTTCCAGGAACGCCTCGCGCTTGTTGACCGAGAGCGTCGGCGCTTCAAAGGTGTAATCGTGATCCGTAACGGTTCCTGGGGCGGACATCTCCGCGCCGAAGAGCGCGCCGAGGAAGAGCCGCTTCTGCCACAAGGGGGCGCGCTTGATCCAGGCCGGCATGCGCCAGTCCGAGCGCGCCTTGTTGCCCAGGGGCAGGCCCAGCGCGGCCAGCAGGACGACAAGGGCCGTGGAACTGACCTTGAACCACGTCTCCACGTTTTCCAACTGGTACGCCTTGTACGGGGTGTAAATGGAGTGCTGGCGCGTGCGGGCGTACACGCGGGAGGGCGTGAAGCCGATGGCGCGAACATCCTCCCGCAGGTCTTCCAAATCCTCAACCCGCCCATAGCAGCATAGGACGCCCTTGCCGTTCGTGTGGAGCGTGAGCGTGCCGTCGCCCCACGCCGCGCCCATCAGGCGCAGGATGTAAGGCAGCGCGGGCGACGAGTACCGAAGGGGCAGCAAGCCCCGCCTCTCCAACTGGGCCAGAATCTGGGACGCCGCGTTGCCGGCGCTCCCCTTGCCCAGGCCCTGGAGCACGGACTCCACGTCGGCGCGGGTCAGAATCACATCGTCGGTGGGGCGCTCGTATGGGACGCCGTCAAACCCCATCACGGCGACCGTCTCGCCGGCGCGAATCTGGCCCAAGGGCCTCATGCCATCCGGCGTCCAAAACGGATGGTCCGCCGTGGCGGTTATCGTGCGGCCCGACGCCGTGTGCAGACGCATAACCCGCGCCCGAGGGGGCTGGCGCAGGAACCGCACGATGCCGGTTCTCGCTTCTCGGTTGGCCGACAACGCCTGGCAGGCGAGGGTTTCGTCGCGCCAGTCGGCCTCTAGTTCGGCAATGGGACGGGTGTAGCCGAGGGCGGTTAGGACCAGGCTATCCCCCGCGAGGCAGTTGATGTCATATCCCACGCCGCCAGGCGAGATGACGCCGTCGGGATAGCGCGTCGCCGCCACGCCCCCGATGCTGAACCCGTATCCCTGGTGGATGTCGGGCATGGCGAGGGCGTAGCCCACGATGCCCGGGAGCGTAGTCGTGTTGACCAATTGCTCCACCGAGCGGTCCTTGAGCGCGATCTCCAGCATCTTCTCGTCCGCGTAGATGCGGGCGGGAACGCGCATGTCGCTCCGGAACGTCTTGGGAATCTCCCACAGGTAATCGCTAATCTTGACGAAATCCTTCTTGGTAATCATGGTCTCTCCTCATTACTCGGCTACCTGGAGTGAGGCGAACTTTGGCGCGGCTATCGGCCCCACGCGGCCTCCACATCGTCCCCTGGCGCGTTCGTCAACCGTTTCAGGCCGCGGCCCGCCGCTGAAATCCTGTAGATTTCGCCTTGCCCGTCGCGCCATGACGTGAACACCAGCCACTGGCCGTCGGGCGACCAGTCGGGGTACCGATTATAATAAGGCGTGGCGCGGCTGTCTGTCAACTGCACAAGGGTGCCTTCTACATTGCGCGGATCGGCGATGTACAGTTCCAGCAGGCCGCTGCGCGCCGACACGAAGGCGATGCGCGCGCCGTCGGGCGAGTAGGTCGGGAAGGCGTCCGACGCGGGATGGTTGGTCAGGCGGCGTTCGGCCCCCGTGTTCACGTCCACCGCGTACAGTTCAAAGTTGCCGTCGCGGCCCGACGTGAACACGATTTCCCTGCCATCGGGCGACCAGGCGGGGAAACTGTCCCACGCCGCGTTGTAGGTCAGTTGCCGCTTCCCGCTGCCGTCCATCCGACTGACGAAGATCTCCCAGTCGCCATCCTCGTTGGAGACGTAGGCCAGCCGCTGGCCATCCCTGGCCCACACGGGGTGAATCTGCTCGCCCGGCCCCTGGATGGCCGCGATGACGCCCGGCGGGTTCAGCCCACCGCCCAGGTCCAGCAGGTAGATGTCGTTGTCGCCGCCTCGGTCGGACGAGAAGGCGATCCATCGGCGGTCGGGCGACCAGGACGGGGAGTTGTCGTTGGCCGGGTGCTGCGTCAGGTTCTGCACGGCGGAGCCATCGGCCCGCATGACGTAGATGTCGTAGTTGCCGCCGCGGTCCGAGGCGAAGGCGATGAGCGCTTCCGCCGGCGGTTCCCCGGGCGGGAGCGACGCCAGGTAGTTGCCGCTGCACCAGCCCGTCAGGCCGATTTCATCCACCCTCACCTGATACCAGGGGATGGCATCGGCCCATTGGGGGCCGGCCAGGATGGTAACGGCCGTGTTGAATGGTGCTTTCCACAGCACCGTGTAGCCCAGGCCGGGGCCGCTGCGGATGTTCAGGACATCCGGCGCGGTGATGTACGCCCGTCCGCCTACGACAAGGCCCGTTGGGGGCGGCGGGGCGGGGGTTGGCCACGGCCTCGCGAGTTTGAGCCGCGCCGCTTCCAGCAGGGGCTTCGCCAGGTTGATGGGCCGCACGTAGCCCATCTTGGCCGGGACATCGGTCCTGTACCAGATTTGGCTGGGGATGCCGATCAACTCGCCGCGCGAGTTCAACGCCATCCCGCCGCTGTTGCCCGGGCTGATTTCGGTGTCGGTGGTGATCCACTCGCCGGTCTCATCGCGGGCGCGCCCCGACACTACGCCTCGGGTTACGGACAGATACCCGTGGGTAACCGCAGGGTAGCCCAGAATGAAGATGGTGTCGGGCGCGTCCAGCAGGTCGGAGTTGCCCAGGGGTACGGTGGGGAACGTCGGCGGGAGCGGCCCCGTGCTGCCCTGATGCCGCCGCACAATCTGGAACACGGCCAGGTCCAGAGTCGGATCGTAGGTGAGGTACTGGGCGACGTATTCCATGGCGGCGGGCGCTGTCGGCGAGTGGAACAGGCCAACGTAGACCTCGCCCGCCGTGTTGCGCGCTAGGACGGCGCCGTTCTCCTTGTACCACAGCACGTGCCAGTTGGTGAGAATCAGCCCTCGGCTGTCCACGATAGAGCCCGATGCCTCTGTAGTGATCTGCCCTTGGTCATTCGGCACCCAGAGTTTCACCAGCGCGTTGCGCGCCTGCTGGATGTACCACTCCGAGGTCATGGTGGGAACCGCCGTCGGGGCGGGCATGGGAGTCCCTGTAGGGGTGGCAGCCGTCGTGGGCGTGGGGATGGGCGGAGACTCAATTCGGAATGTGGCGACTTGCACCGGTTGCCCGCCCAAGAAGAGTTCCAGCCGATAGTCGCCGCTGATGAGGCCGTTGACATCCTCAAGCAAGGCATACTTAGCCAGCCCCTGGGCCCCGTCGCGCGCCGCGTCCCACGTGAAGGACTCCTCGCGCCACAGCGCGCCGTTCCAGTACCAGCGCAGGGTGTACGGCGCGCCGTGGGCCATGCCGCTGTACGCCCAGATGGCGTAAACTTGCCTTGTCCCAGGCGGGAACGAATTGGTGGCTACGGTTGGCTCGCCGGGGAGCGGCGGGCGTTGGGCAAAGGCGATGGGCCCGAAATAGGGCGACGGCGTGGCCGATGGCACGGGCGAAGGCGTGGGCGAAGGCGCAGGGGTGCGGAACAGAGAGCATGATGAAAACATCAGCGACAGTACGAGAAGAATACCGACTGTTGCCTGAAGGCTCTTGTTCACCTTTTCACCGCCTTTTGAAGGTGCGAACGGCGCGGATAACTGTATGTATGATTATTATACCGGGCCGACGGTTTCCTGCCAAATGGATTTGAGGGAGGACTCGGTTTCAAAGTCTGTTGGTATTTGTCATTGCGAGGGCGCGGAGCGCCTGAAGCAATCTCTGGGGCGTGAGGTTGCTTCGCTTCGCTCGCAACGACACACGAGGAGAGTGTGCCTACGGTTCACCAACACAAGATGGAACCGAATGTGGGGGAGGACTCGGTTTCAAAGTCTGTTGGCATCTACCGTCATTCTGAGCGGCGGAGAGCGAAGAATCTCGCTAGCCGAGATGCTTCGCCTTCGGCTCAGCATGACAGATGTGAGCGCAACGTGCGACGCACCTCCGAGGTGCGTCGCACGTAACCCTCTCCGCGTGGGCAGACCAACGCAAAATGGAGCCGTGTCAGAATCTCGCGGGCCTTGACAGGACGCGAAGATTGTTATAGAGTTATAGTAAAATGGCATGAGGAATGGGCGCGGGGCACAATGGACTTCTCCATCCGCATTGACCCGAAAAGCAGCATACCGATCTTTGTCCAAATCATGAGCCAGATCAAGCACCTCATCGCGTCTGGCGCGCTTCAACCTGGGCAGCAATTGCCCACCATCCGCGAACTCGCCGTCAGCCTCACGGTCAACCTGCACACGGTGGCCCACGCCTACGCGGAGTTGGAGAAGGAGGGCCTGCTCACCATCCAGCGCGGGCGCGGCACTTTTGTCTCCGAGCAGAGCGCCGACCACCAACTGGAGGACGTGCGCCTGCTCAAGTTGCAGAGCCTTGTGGAGGGGCTTTTTGTGGAGGCGCTGAATCTGGGGTACGATGTGGAGGAAGTCAGGCAGGCAGTTGAGCAGCATGTGGAGCGCTGGCGCACGACGGTGCAGCAGTCGCCCATAGATGCATGGGAGGAGTAACGCACGATGGAAGAAGAAATCATACGCGGGCGGTTCATGGAAGGGGCCAGTTTCCAGTTCCGGGCGTTCAACACGCTTTCGTTCGTTATGGCAGCCATTGCTACGGGGGTGGGCATCCTCGTGGGGCGGCTGGCCGGCGACTGGCGCTGGGGGATTCCCTTGTACGTCGCGGCTGTGGCCCTGCTTTTCGGCTATAAGGTGGCGCAGCACTGGGAGCGGGCCGTGATCCTGCGCCTGGGCAAATTCCACCGCGTGGCCGGGCCGGGCAGTTTCTGGGTGATTCCCTTGGTGGATCGCATTGCGGCGTGGGTGGACCACCGCATGATGGTAACGCCCTTCGGCGCGGAGAAGACCCTCACCCGCGACACGGTGCCGGTCAACGTGGACGCCGTGCTGTTTTGGGTGGTGTGGGATGCCACCAAGGCGGCGCTGGAGGTGAAGAACTACCGCATGGCCATCGCCTGGGCGGCCCAGACGGCGCTCCGCGACATCATCGGCAAAATGGATTTGGCGGACATCCTCGTGGGGCGCGAGAAGATTGACGCCGAACTCCAGCAAATCATTGACCACCGCACGACGCCCTGGGGCATCACCGTGGAGTCGGTGGAGATTCGCGACGTGGTGATCCCCGAGGCGCTGGAAGACGCCATGTCGCGGCAGGCCCAGGCGGAGCGGGAACGCCAAGCCCGCATCATCTTGGGCCAGGCCGAACAGCAGATCGCCAAGAGTTTCCTGGAGGCGGCCCGCTACTACGAGGACCACCCGATGGCCTTTCGGCTGCGCACCCTCAATATGATTATGGAGGGAGTCAAGGAGCGCGGCTCGCTGGTGGTGGTCCCCTACGATGAGATGCGCGACTTGGGAACCATCGCGGGCCTCAGCGCGGTGCGCGACAAGGAAGCCGAGGAGAAGGCGAATTCCTGACGCCTTCCGCCGCGGATGCAGCCCCTCACAGATGCGACGCGCGCGCCATTGAGGGCGGTGCAGTCATGGCGCGTCCGTCATTCCACTGCGGGCAGGGCGGGCCCTCTCGCATGGGTGGCCGCTCGCTCCGGCGCGCCCCCTACATCTCCCCCGGGCGAATCTTTGTGAAATCCGTCCTAATATCTTGACAACCTGCGATTTCCGTGTTATAATGCGTATAGTTCTAGTAGACTATAACTATAGACCTTGCGCACAAGAGCGAGGAGAATCCCGATGTCAGAACCGAAAGTAACGCGAAGGACATTCCTCCGCTACCTGCTGGGCACCGGCGCGGTAGCGGCTGCGGGCGGAGTTGGCCTGGGCCTGGCCCACGGCACGCAGGCGGCCCTGGCCCAGACGGATGCGCCGAAGGCCCGCTACGCCCTCATCATTGACACCACCAAATGCGTAGGTTGCGGCGCGTGCGTGCGGGCGTGCAACATCCGCAACAACCTCCCCGAGGGCAAGAGTTACATCCACATCGTGGCCAAGGATGAGCGGAACCATCAGTGGTTCCTGCCCGTGCAGTGCCAGCATTGCGCCGACGCGCCTTGTGCGCGGGTGTGCCCCACGCGGGCCACGTACCGCCACGAGAGCGGCGTCGTCCTCATCAACGAGAAACTGTGCGTCGGGTGCAAGTACTGCGAGGTGGCCTGCCCCTACCAGGCGCGCACCTTTGACGAGGAGCGGGGCGTGGTGGACAAGTGCTGGCTGTGCCTGGACTGGGTGAGCGAGGGCAAGAATCCGGCGTGTGTCCAGGCGTGCGTCCTGGGCGCGCGCCTTTTCGGGCGGCTGGATGACCCCAACAGCGAGGTCGCCCAACTGGTGGCGTCGGGCAGGGCCAAACCGCTGCATCCCGAATTCGGCACCCATCCGGCAGTCCTGCATTACATCATTGAGGAGTAGTGTGCGATGGGACAGACGGCCTGGGGTTGGTTGATCGCCATTTACCTGTTCCTCGGCGGGCTCGGCGCGGGTTCCTTCTTGATGGCCGCCCTCTTTGAACTGAGCGGCTGGCGCTATCGGAGCAAATTCTGCCCGGTGGCGCTGGTAGGGGCTACGGTGAGCGGGCCGCTGGTGGCCTTGGGCAGCGCCCTGCTCATCTTTGACCTGGGCGCGGGGCGCATGGAGCCCTGGCGCATCTTCTACATGTTCACCCACTTCAGTTCGGTGATGACGTGGGGTATCTGGATTCTGAGCGTCTTCATCCCGCTCAGCCTGGTGTACGGGTTCCTGGAACTGATGGAATCCGAACCGTGGCTGAAGGGATTTGTGTCGGCGCGGCTGCCCTGGGTTCTGCGCAACGCCCGCACCTACCGCCGCTGGGTGGCCGCGGTCGGGAGCGTTTTCGCGGTGGCCACGGCCGTGTACACCGGCGTGCTCATCAGCGCGGTCGGGCCTGCTATCCCGCTGTGGAGCCAGCCGGTGCTGCCATTCCTGCGCATTCCGATGCTGCCCATCCTGTTCTTCATCTCGGCGATCTCCACCGGAATGGGCCTGACCTTTGACATCTCCGCCACCATCGCGGACCCCGAAATCCAGCGCCGATTCCGCGTCATGGACCTGAGCCACATCTTGCTCATCGGGTTGGAGAACATCGCCATCGGGCTGCTGTTCATCTCGGCGTTGAGCGCCGGGGGAGCCGCAGCCGAGGCCGCTCGCATCGTCCTGTACGGCCCCCTGGCGGTGGTGTTCTGGGTAGGCGTTGTGCTCGTGGGCCTTGTGTTCCCGTTCGTAGTCCACGCTTATGCCATTGGCCGAGGGCAGCACTCGCTGGCGTCAGGCGTCGGTTCCGGCGTGGGGATTGTCATCGCGGGCTTGCTGCTTCGCTACATGATCGTGTACGCGGGCATCCCGGCAGCCCTATAGCGCGAACTGAGGTAGAGGACTATGCTTCCAGCACGTTGGCCAAAATGGCTTCTGATCCCCCTCTCGTTGGCGGTTGTGGCCATCGCTGTGGTCGTTGGGCTTCTGGCCGAGCCGGTGGGGCAGGCGTTGTCTCCGAAGATCACGCCCGCGCCCACGCTGTACTTTATCGGCTACGCCGCGCCCCTGTCGCAGGAGTGCACCAAGTGCCACACCGACCCGCAGGCGTTGGCGGCTTCGGCCGAGTCGCCGGATACGGCTAAATCGGCGTACATTGATCCGGCGACGCTGAACACGCCCCACGGTCACCTGGGGTGCATCACGTGCCACGGCGGGACGGCCAATCAGGCCGACAAGAATGCCGCGCACGAGAATCTGGTGGCCGACCTGTCCAAGTCGCACCCGCAGGACTGCCTGACGTGCCACCGCAACCTGCCGGCGGAAATCCCAGAAGACAACCTGCGCACGCCGCACGGCGCGGTCGTGAACGCGGTCTGGGAAGGCTCCACGTGCGGCGTGTATTGTAGCGATTGCCACGGGGCGGTGGGCCATGGATTTGACCCCGTCTCCGGCGGAACGACGTGCTCCATGTCGGTTTGCCTGGACTGCCACAAGGAGCGGAACCTGGGCGCGCGGCTGACGGACTGCGATACCTGCCACGTGGGGCCGCACGATGTGGCACAGGTCTTGAGTTGCAGCGACTGCCACACGTCCACCGAGACGTGGAAGCAGACCACACTGAAGGTGCACCCGATTCAACTGGTGGGCAAGCACGCGATGACAGACTGCTTCACCTGCCACAGGTGGCCCAACTTCAAGGGCCTGTCGGGCGTATGCAGCGATTGCCACAAGCGCCCGCACGAGTTCGGGAATGACAACTGCGCGCTGTGCCACACGCCACAGGGGTGGGCGGAGTCGGCCAAGGCGCTAGTGGCCGCGGCTGCTGCCATTCCTCACCCGACGCAGGGGCGCGAGGACTGCCGCTCCTGCCACGGCGTGCAAGGCGCGATGGCTCTGCCCGCTGATCACAAGGATCGCACGAACGACACGTGTCTGGTGTGCCACTCCCTGGCGCCGTCGCCCGCCATCCTCCACCCTGTGGAGGGGCGCGAGGCCTGCCTGGCCTGCCACGGCGAGGGCAAGATCGCGCAGTTCCCCGTGGCGACGCACGCCGGACGGGCCGAGTCCACGTGCACCACGTGCCACGAGCCGGCGGGCGTAACGCCGCTGCCCATCTCGCACTCCACGCAGGGGCGTGAGGACTGCCTGATGTGCCACGCGCCGGGCGGTATCAAGCCGTATCCCGAGACGCACGAAGGCTGGGGGAATATGCTCTGCCTGCTGTGCCACAAGGCCGGCGAGGCTCCCACCAAGGCGGAACACGTGTTCCCGCAGGATCACGACGGCGCGGCCAAGAACTGCGTGCTGTGCCACCCGAAGAACGACTTCACCACGTACCACTGCGAAACGTGCCACGCCACGGGCGGCATGACGCAGGTCCACGGCGCGCGCGGCATCAAGGATATTCAGAACAAGTGCGTGTTGTGCCACCCAACGGGAAAGAAACCGTAGTCTAGACGCAAGAGGAGACGAAAGATGTACGACTTCATCGGACCGGTAGCCTTGGTAGCCTTCGGTGTGCTGTCCATTCTCGGCGGCGCAATCGGCCAGGTTCTCGCACGGCGCCGCACGGACGCCCACTAGGAGAGTCCCGTTTCCGGGAAGATTCCGCGTAGCCGGCGCCGGCAACGCTGCAGAGAGACGCGCCCCCATCCCGCTCCGCCGAGCGGGGTGGGGGAGGCTGCGCGGCGCTAGGGCGCGTCCGCGGCGTGGCCCAGGCTCACGTGGAAGACCAGTTCCCAATCCTCTATGGCGATGATGTCGCCGGGCCTCAGGCGTTCCGGCTTGAGCCGAAGCAGGCGCTTGCCGTTGAGCCACGTGCCGTTGATGCTGAGGTCGCTGATCCAGTACAGGCCGTTGGAGCGCGTGATGACGGCGTGCTCGCGGGAGATGTACCGGTGATCCGAGCGCAAGACGAGGTGGCAATGCTCGGCTCGGCCGATGAGGAACTCGGCCGTGCGGATAGGGTGCCGCGATGAGCGCCCCCGTTTGCGTGCTTCAAGCCAGGCGTCCGCCGGGCCATCGCCCGAGTCGGCCAGGGTCATATCCGCGCCCCCTGCGCCGAAATGGCCTGGCGAGTCCCGCCCTCCCCACTTCTGGGGTAACGCCTGCATCATGCCTGCTCCCGACGATTCCCCATGCCGTCGGCTCACGGTTCTGCTGGAGCGCGGCGCATTTCGCGAGGTGAAACCCTTCCACTTCAATAATAGCATAACATATGCGGATTGTCAATCCCCTTTTCGCACATATTTCACCCTGTGAGAGCAGCGACGCACGGCTGTTGCATTGGGAGCGGAGCGGTATCCACGAATAACACGAATCCACACGAATAAGGTTAGGGTGAGCGCCGCCCGACGCTGAAGCATCGGGCTGAGGGTGCAAAGCCCGGCGGGCTATCAGCCCCGAAGGGGCTTCTGCCCGTAGCGCGGGGCTTCAGCCCGGCGCCAGGGGTATCGCAACCGCGAATAACGCGGATAGGTTTGGGGTGAAGAGAGACCTCACCCCCTGCTGGCGGACAGGGGGAGGCCGAAGGCCGGGGGTGAGGTGTTTCCGCCCGCGCCCTCGCAATGACAGGCGGGGCCGGACTCCCTCGCCCTTCGGGAGAGGGCTGGGGTGAGGGGGATTGCTTCGGGCGCTCCGCGCCCTCGCAATGACAAATACCAACAGACTTTGGAACCGAATCGCCCGCGCGCGCCGATTCCTGCAAAGCGGCGGCCTGTGGTATAATATGCGCCGATTCCACATCGGCGTGAGACAGGATGTCTATCCTTGTTGCAGACAGCATCTCCAAATCCTACGGCGCGCAGGACGTGTTCCTGGACGTGTCGCTACAGGTGGCCCGCGGCGACCGCATCGCCCTTGTCGGCCCCAACGGCCACGGCAAGACGACCCTTCTCCGCATCCTGGCGGGGCTGGAGCCGCCATCGGCTGGCACGGTGAGCCGCGCCAAAGGGCTCACCATCGGCTACCTGCCCCAGATCGCCGACCTGGACACCACCAGGACGGTGTACGAGGAGGCCCTGTCCGCTTTCCAGCCGCTCCTGGAGATGCAGGAGGAACTCCGCCGCCTGGAGGCCCGCATGGCCGACCCCCGCGAGCGCGAGGAGGTCATGGAGCGGTACGGCGAACTGCAGGCGCGGTTTGAGTTGCTCGGCGGATACGAATACCCGCATCAGACTGAGCATGTGCTGTTGGGCGTGGGCTTCTCCGCCGAGGAATTCTCCATGCCCTTGAGCCGATTGAGTGGCGGCCAGAAGACGCGGGCGCTCTTGGCGCGGCTGCTCCTCCAGCAGCCAGACCTCCTGCTCCTGGACGAGCCGACGAATCACCTGGACCTGGCGTCCATAGAGTGGCTGGAGGAGCACCTGGCCCAGTGGCCGGGCACGTTCATCGTCGTGGCGCACGATCGCTATTTCCTGGACAAAGTGGCCACGCGCGTCTGGGAACTCTCGTTCAAGCGCGTGGAGACCTATCGGGGCAACTACTCCCAGTACCTGGAGCAGCGCGCGCAGCGGTACGAGCAGCGCCTGGCCGAATACGAGGCGCAGCAGGAAGAGATCGCGCGCCTGGAGGGCTACATTCGGCGCTACAAGGCGGGGGAGCGTACCAAGCAGGCGCGCTCGCGTGAGCATCGCCTGGCGCACATGGAGCGGCTGGATCGCCCCGAGCGCCTGCGCGCCATGAGCCTGCGCCTCCAGACCGACCTCCGCAGCGGGGATATCGTCCTGGCGTCCGAGGGCATGACCGTCGGGTATCGGGGCGACGAGTCCGCGCGGGCCAAGGTGCTGTTCCGCAGTCCCGAATTCGTGCTACGGCGTGGAGAGAAGGTCGCCATCCTCGGGCCGAACGGGAGCGGCAAGACGACCCTCCTGCGCACCCTCCTGGGCCAGATTCCCCCGCTGGCAGGATCGTTCCAAGTCGGCGCGAGCGTGCGCATGGGCTACTTCGCCCAAGGGCACGCCGATCTGGACGATGGGAAAACAGTGCTGGACGAACTGTTGGATGTGCGGAATGTCCCCCTGGGCGAGGCGCGCAACCTGCTGGGCCGCTTCCTGTTCTCGGGCGATGACGTGTTCAAGAAGGTGGGCGACCTCAGCGGCGGCGAGCGGGCCCGCCTGAAACTGGCCAAACTCACCCTGTTGGACGCCAACTTCCTCCTGCTGGACGAGCCGACCAGCCACCTGGATGTGTTGTCCCGCGAGGTGCTGGAGGACGTTCTCCTTCGGTTTGCGGGCACGATTCTGTTGGTAACCCACGACCGCTATTTCATCAACGCGCTGGCAACCCAGGTTTGGGTGATTGACGGCGCAGACATGCGCGTGTATCCTTTCGGCTACGCCGAGTATCTGGAGGCGAGGGAGCGGGAGCGCAGGCGGGCGAAGGAGAGCGCTGCCCCCGCGCCCACCCCCCGTCGGGCAACCCGCCCGAATGGGCAGGCGCAGGCCAGGAAGTTGGCCGAGCAGGCGAAGCAGATGGAGGAGCAGATTCGCGCCCTGGAGACGCGGCTGAAAGCCCTGGAAGAGGAGATTGTCCGCGCCAGCGAGGCGCAGGATGCTGTCGCCGTTGGACAACTCGGCGAGGAGTACCGCGAATTAGAAGAGACGTTGCAACGGAGGCTGGAAGAGTGGATGACGACCGTCGCGCAACTGTAGCACCTGCCAACGTCCCCCCTGCCCAGGGTCGCCGCAAACCCTATGTCATCGGCCTCACCGGCAACATCGCCACGGGCAAGACCACGGTCATGTCCATGTTGCGACACCTGGGCGCGCGGGTCATAGACGCCGACGCGCTGGCCCACGAAGTCATGGTCTCCGGCACGCCCGTCTGGCAGCGCATCGTCAACGTGTTCGGGCGCGGCATCCTGGATGAAAAGGGCGAGATCGTGCGGGCCAAACTGGCCGAAATCGTGTTCAACGACCCCAAGGCCCTGCAGGCGCTGGAGGAGATCGTTCACCCCGCCGTGTTGGAGCGCGTGCAGCGCCTCATCGCCGAGGCAGAGGAGCCTGTCGTCGTCGTGGAGGCCATCAAACTGATTGAGTCGGGGCTGGCGGACAAGTGCGACACGCTATGGGTGGTAACGTGCCGCCGCCAGCAGCAGATGCAGCGGCTGATGGAGCAGCGCTACCTGCGCGAAGACCAGGCGCGGGCGCGGATCGCGGCCCAGCCCCCGCAGGCCGAAAAGATCTTCCGCGCCGACGTGGTGATTGACAACAGCGGCACCCTGGAACAGACCTGGGAGCAGGTGCGCCAGCAGTGGCAGAAGGTGTCGGCGCTGGTGGGCGGCGCGGCGCCTCCCTTGGTGATCCGCCGTGCCACCCGCGAGGATGTGCCCGGCCTGGCGCGGTTTCTCGCCAGCATGGATTGGCGGGGCAAGCCGCCCAACGAGGAGGCCGCCTTCGCGCGCATCATGGAGCGGGCTCACTGGCTCCTCCTCCGCAATGAGCATGTCATCGGCATGGCGAGTTGGGAAGCCATCAACCTGGTGGCCTGCATTGAGGAGATCGCCGTGGGGCCAGAGCCGGATGCCGAAGATTTGGCATGCCGCCTGGCCGCCGCCGTGGAAGGCGAGGCTCGCCTCCTTCAGTGCGAGGTCGTGCTCGTCGGGATTCCGCCCAAGGCGAACGCGCTATGGGATGGGGTGCACCGGCGGTGCGGGTACACGGTGATGGCGCGGGCGCAACTGCCGAAAGTCTGGCGCGAGGTGGCGGACGAGATCGCCCCCCATGCGGAACAGGTCTTCGTGAAGCCATTGCGCTGAGCGATTGCGGGCGCCCTTCGGCAGTGCTGCGCGCCTACGCTGCGCGGGCCACACAGCGCACGGTGCCCGGCCGCGCCTGCGCCGATTTTCCTCCCTCTCGCCGCTTTCCCCAAAAATCCCAAGTTTAAAATCCTCAAACCCCTTGCGACTTTACAGAATATCGTGTATAATAGCATCGTCTGATAGGCTAGTTCGCCAAGCAACCAGGGAAGGGTGGTGCACGCACTGTGAGGATAGCGCGAATCCTCATCGGCGGTGCGGTGCTGGTGTGTTTGGTCTTCGTTGCACCTGCGCCAGCCCAAACTCAATATCCGCCGCCCCAGTACTTCCCGCAGACGGGCCACATCGTGCGGGACGAGTTTCTGGCCTATTTCCGCGCCTACGGCGGCGAGCGCATCTTCGGCTACCCTATCACCGAGGACTTCTACGACCGGTATGACGCCGGTTGTCGCACGCAGTACTTCCAGAAGGCGCGGATGGACCTGGTGCCGAGCGTGTTCGGGCCGGCGCGCATCCGCCTGGCGCCACTCAGCGAGTACCTCGGCAAGCGGGATCCGCCCATCTCCCCCTCGGACATCCCGCCGTCCAGCGATCCCAACCGACGGTACTATCCGCAGACGGGCCACACGCTCGGCTACGCGTTCAAGACGTTCTTTGACTTCAACGGCGGCCTGGAGGTGTTCGGCTATCCCATCACCGAACTCATGGTGGAAAACGGCGTCATCGTGCAGTATTTCCAGAAGGCCAAAATGGAGTGGCATCCCGAGAAGCCCAACGAAGAGCGGGTGCAACTGGCCAACCTGGGAGAACTGTACTTCCAGTACGCGCGGTTGAATCCTGCGCTGCTAAGCCGTGTCCCGCCTCCCGCGGCGACCAGCGCAGGGCCCACTACCCAGCCCACGGCCGCCGCGTGGTCGCCTTTGCGCCGCTCGGTTACCCAGATGACCGCGTACGTCTCCCTGCGCAGCGCCATCGTCAGCACCCGGGGGAATCAGACGGTCTCGGTATCGGTGGCCGACCAAGATGGACAACCTATCGCGGGCGCGACGGTGTTCTGCACCGTTCGCTATCCCAATGAGGATCGCGTACTCGCAATGCCCGTTACCGATACGGACGGACGCTCCTACCTTACCTTCCAACTGGCCAATCCCCCACCTGGCTACATCGTGTTCGTGGAGGTAACGGCAACCTACGGGCAAGCGAAGGCAGGAGGACGCGCTGCTTTCCTTACCTGGTGGTAGGTTGCGAGTACCGGCCTAGAGGGGGGCTACCTCTCCTGCCCGCGGGGTGCCCCCCTCGCCCCACCTCAAGCCCATTCACCCAATCGCAGGTCGTCGCCCTCCAGGGCATGGATGGCGAGAAAACGGCTGAAGTTCACCAGCGAGGACGCGGAGCAGGGGCGACAGGCCGGTCGCCCGTGCATGTGCTTTGCCCCTTCTGCCCCATCCGTGCCATCCGTGAATACGACCCTGGAGATGCTTCGCCTTCGGCTCAGCATGACGGGGGAGGACAACGTGCGACGCACTTCCGAAGTGCGTCGCACGTTGAGCACATGCCCCTATCCGCGCAATCCGCGCAATCCGTGGATGCGGCGGCTAATAGGCCCGGGCGAAGATGGCCTGTTCGCGGGCCTCCGCGCCACAGACGACGCATCGGCCCGTGCCCCCCGGCTGCGCGAAGGGGATGCAGCGGGTTGTGGCCTTGGTCTCTTCCTTGATCTTGGCCTCGCAGTCGGTGGAGCCGCACCACCACGCGCGGGCGAACCCGTCGGCGACGGCCTCCACCAGTTCGCCCCATGTGCCCACGTCGTGGGTGTTGGCGTCGCGGAATTCGGTGGCGCGGCGGAGAAGCGACGCCTGGATATCCTTGAGCAGGTCGGGCACGCGCGCGGCCAGGTCGGCCATGGGCACGGGGAACTTCGCGCCGGTTTCGCGGCGGGCCAATGTTACCTGGTTGGCAGCCAAATCCCGCGGGCCGACCTCCACCCGCAGCGGCACGCCCCGCATCTCCCAGTCGTTGAACTTGAACCCAGGCGACACGTCGTCGCGGTCGTCCACGCGAACGCGAACGCCCGCAGCGGCAAGTCGGGCGCGCAGGTCGGCGACGGCGGCCAGGATGGCCTCCTTCTCCGCGTCCTTGCGCCAGATGGGCACGATGACGACCTGGATGGGCGCGAGGACGGGCGGCAGGATGAGGCCCTGGTCGTCGCCGTGCACCATGACGATGGCGCCGATCATGCGCGTGCTCAGTCCCCACGAGGTCTGCCACACGTACTGGAGTTCGTTATTCCTGTCCAGGAACTGGGTTCCGAAGGCGCGGGCGAAATTCTGGCCCAGGAAGTGGGACGTGCCCGACTGAAGGGCGCGCTTGTCGCCCATCATGGCCTCAATCGTGTAACTGCGCACGGCGCCCGCGAAGCGTTCGGTGTCGCTCTTGCGGCCGGGGATGACCGGGATGGCGGCGTCGTTCACGGCGAAGTCGGTGTACACGTCCAGCATCCGTCGGGCTTCGGCCTCGGCCTCCTCCGCGGTGGCGTGGGCCGTGTGGCCCTCCTGCCACAGGAATTCGGTGGTGCGCAGGAATAGCCGCGTGCGCATCTCCCACCGCACCACGTTGCACCACTGATTGAGCAGCAGGGGCAGGTCGCGGTACGAGCGAATCCACTTGGCCATCATGGTGTTGATGATGGTCTCGGACGTGGGGCGGACGATGAGCGGCTCTTCCAGTTGCTCGCCGCCGCCGTGGGTTACGACGGCCAGTTCCGGCGCGAACCCCTCTACATGCTCCGCCTCCTTCTGGATGAAACTCTGCGGGATGAACAGGGGGAAGTAGGCGTTCTGGTGGCCGGTCTCTTTGAAGCGGCGGTCAAGCCCCGCCTGCACGTTTTCCCACAGGGCGTAGCCGTAGGGGCGGATGACCATGCACCCCTTGACCGGGGCGTAGTCGGCCAGTTCGGCCATCTGCACCACGTCCGTGTACCAGCGCGAGTAGTCCTCGCTTCGCGGTGTAACTTTCTCTGCCATGTTTGCTCTCCTCCCAGGGAATATCTCGCCTCAGGGCCGTTAGCCTTTGGCCGATAGCCTTTAGCCGCTGGCCAAAGGCTGACCGCTGATCGCTGACGGCTGTTTGCGCGTTGTAACAAAAAATGCCCCGCCCTACAAGGACGAGGCGCGGGACCCCGTGGTACCACCTTGCTGACCCGATATGCGGGCCGCTCTGTCGGTCGCTGGACCGTTCCGCGATAACGGGCGGACCCCGATGCGGCTTATCGGGCTGGCCTTTTCGCCGCTGGCTCCCGGGCGGGTTCGGCGGTGCTGCGGCGCCGGCTTGCACCCTCCCGGCTCGCTGGGGCCTTTGCGGGCCGCCTACTGCTCCCGTTCATCGCCTTGGTGTATCGTGCTATTGGCGGTAGGATAGCATAGAACGGACGGGCTGTCAAACGGATTGCGCGGATGTTGGTCGCCCCCGATGTAGGGGCGACCGATCGGTCGCCCCTACGAATTTGCCCGCGGGCGCTTCGCCGTTCGGAATGACAGGCGCCAAAGGACCCCGAAACTGAATCCCATGCGTGCAAGAGGTTGACGGAAAATGAGACTAGGGTTATAATCAGCATATAATTTTGGAGGCATCTGCTGTTCCGCCATTTGTGCACACGCAGACAAGGTGAGAGAAGATGGCCCTTAAGGGAAACCTGAAGGATTTCGGCGTTGCCCAACTGCTGAACCTGATTCACATCGCCCGCAAGACAGGTGCCCTCTCTGTCCGCAGCAATGGATTGTCGGCCACGCTGTATTTCCGCGAGGGGAAGTTGCTCGGCGCGTACCAGGATAGCCGCGACGACAGCCTTCTGGCCCTGCTCCAGCGCGCCGGCAAGATCACGCCCCAACAGGCGGAGAGCATCTTGTCCCGCGCCGAGACGCGCACCGACAAGGAGGTCGGCCTCCTTCTCCTCCACAACAACTACGTAACGCAGAAGGACATCCTCCAGGTGGTGCGGGCGGCGGCGCTGGAGACCGTGTACGCCATCTTCGCCCTCACCGATGGCACCTTCCAGTTTGATCCCAATCGGATGCTCCCCCAAGAGAAAATCGGCGTTCCCATTGACCTGGACAACGTCATCATGGAAGGGACGCGGCGGATGAAGGAATGGGAGCAGTTGCAGGCCGAGTTGCCCGACCTGGACGTGGCCCTGAAGTTCACCGACAGGCCTGGGACTTCCCTGAAGAACATCAGCCTGAGCGTGGAAGAGTGGCGGGTCATCTCCTTCATCAGCCCGCGCAACACCATTCGCCAAATCGCCCAGTATATCGGCCTGAGCGAGTTCCAGATTCGCAAAATCGTGTACGGTCTCCTGACGGCGGGCTTGGTGGAACTGGTGCGGCCCGAGGGCGCGCTGCCCCCTGGCCTACCGGGTCTTCCGCCGTCGCCAGCGGTCAAGCGGGGGGTGATCTTGCGCTTGATTGACAAAATTCGCCGCATCAGCTGACTCGGAGGAACTGCGGAATGCAAGCGGTCAAAATGGTTATCACGGGCCCATTCAACGCGGGCAAGACGGAGTTCATCAAGACCATCAGCGAGATTGACGTTGTCTCCACCGAGCGGCGAATTTCCGATGAGACGCGCGCCACAAAGGAAGAGACCACCGTTGCCATGGACTTCGGGCGCATCACCATTGACGAAGACCTGGTGCTTTTCCTGTTCGGCACGCCCGGGCAGAAGCGGTTTGATTTCATGTGGGAAATCCTATCCGAGGGGATGCTGGGGTTTATCGTGCTGGTGGACTCGGTGCGGCCCGAGACCTTCCGCGAGGCGCGCCGCATCTTGGATGTGTTCCGAACCTACGCGCCCGCGCCCTACGTGGTGGCGGCCAACAAGCAGGACCTGCCCGATGCCTGGAGCCCCCAGGACATCCGCATCGCCCTGCGCGTGGATCCAGGCGTCAAGGTCGTCCCGTGCGTTTCAACCGACAAAGAGAGCGTGAAGAGCGTCCTGCTGGAACTCCTGTACACGATTCTGGAGAACTCCAAGGACGAGGAATAGCGAGGGGCCAACAGGTTGGGTTCCATCGTAACACGCCAAGGGATCGTGCATTATGAGACCCAAGGGAGCGGCCCGCCGGTCATCCTGTTGCATGGGTGGCTTGGCTCCTGGGGGTATTGGCTGGATACGATGGAGGCACTATCCGACGCCTTTCGCACGTATGCGCTGGACTTTTGGGGGTTTGGGGAGTCGGGCAAGCCGCGCAGCGGCTACGAAGTGGACGACTTCGTGAACCTGGTGGATCAGTTCATGGACCGCCTGGGGATACCGGCGGCTCCCGTGGTCGGGCACTCCATGGGCGGCACGGTCGCCCTGAAGTTGGCCATGGAGCGCCCCGAGCGGGTTACCAAGGTGGCGGTTGTCGGCTCGCCTATCAACGGGCGTTCGTTGAGTTTGCCGTTGCGTTTGGCCGGGCGCAAGCCGGTGGCGTATCTCGTGTGGCACATGCCCGGGATGCTGCGATGGGGCATTCGGACCTTCTCGCCGCGGCTGGCCCACGACTGGCGCAAGTGGTACGACATGATTATGCACGACCTGTCGCGCACGACGCTGGAGGCCTTTCTGTCCAGCATTCGGTCGCTGCGCCGGACGGATCTAACGCCCAGGCTGGGCGAGGTGCAGGTGCCGGTGTTGGGGTTCTACGGCCAGCGGGACCTCATCGTGGACCCGCGGCAGGGGGGCGTGCTGCTGCGCGGCGCGCCCAAGGCCGATTTGGCCAGGCTGGAGCACTGCGGCCACTTTCCGATGCTGGACGATCCGGCCCTGTTCAACAGCCGGTTGAGGCAGTTCTTGACCACATCGCATTGACGGCAAGCACGGCGCTATTCGACGGTTCATCCTTTTCTCGGAGGACTCATGGACGAGGAAAAAGACATTCACCAGGAGCAGCACGGTCAGGAGGAGCAGCACGCTCACGAAGAGCCGCATGAGCACGGCGAGCATGAGCACGGCGAAGTGGCCCAGCCTCGGTACTACTACGGCAACAAGATGGCACGCATCTACCTGCTGGCGCTGGAAGATGTGCTGGGCAAGAACGGCGTGAACGCTTTGCTCAACCTGGCGAAACTGAAGCATCTCATCAACAACTACCCGCCCAACAACTTTGAGCGCGAGTTCCCGTTTGAGGACTTCGCGGCGCTGAACCAGGCGCTGGACGACGTGTACGGGCCGCGCGGCGGCCGGGGCCTGGGCACGCGAGGGGGCCGCGCCACGTTCAAGTACGTGCTCAAAGAATACGGCGCCATGTTGGGCATCAGCGACCTGGCCATGCGCCTCATGCCGCTGGGCATGAAACTGCGGCTGGGCCTCGGCGTGATGGCTGAGACCTTCAACCGCTCCAGCGACCAGGTGGTGCGCCTGGAAGAGGACAACGAGCACTTCTACTATCACATCGTTCGCTGCCCGGTGTGCTGGGGCCGCAAGTCGCAGACGCCGATATGCTACGTGGCGCTGGGCCTGTTGCAGGAGAGCCTCGCGTGGGTAACTGGCGGCAAGAACATGTCCGTTGTGGAGACGACCTGCATCGCCAAGGGCGACCCCACGTGCTGTTTCGTGATTGATAAGAAACCGTTGGATTAGGCGGGGGAGAGCACGGGCAGATTGCGGCGCGGGATTCGGGGCCGCCCGCCGACGCGGCTCCGAGCCGTCCCGCTAGAAGCGCATCCTAGGCCGGGCGAGGTACCCCCCAGCCCGCCGGTCGGCCGAGGGCTTCCCGTGCCTCGCCCGGACGTGCGGGGAGGGGCGCGCAACACGGTGGGCGATCCGGAGGGTGCCAGAGGGCCATGATACGGATAGTCATTCGGGATCGGACCAAGATACCCCCGTTCAACGAGCCTGCGCGCGATTTGCGCGTGCTCAATAAGCCCCTGTGGCTGCACCAGCGCGACGTGCTGGCGCGGTACTGCCTCACCGAGGTGGAAGTGGAAGTCGGCGACCCGCTGCCGCCCATCCGTGAAGAATGCCTGGTCTATCGCGACAACCTCTTCTTTGACGAGGACTTCATCCACGAGTTCTTGCGGTTGGCCAGGGCGCGGCGAAGGCCCTGTCAGGTGGCCTTCTCCCCCGACGACAAGGCCATCGTCGTTCACGCCCTCCCGCTCCAGGACAACATCCGCCTGCAAGGCGACGTGTATGTGGCCGACCTGTGGTACTACCCCAGCGGCCCCACCGACGAACCGCCGGAGCCGGTGGTGGTGGACACTATGGCGCAGGAAATCGGGTACTACCACATCCCCACCTACATGGCCTCGGAGAAGGGGGAACTGGTCTTCTGGGTTCCCTTGCGGCCGTTCCTGGCGATAGAGAACTGGGTGCATGTGTTCATGGCCAATTCGCCCTTTGGCATCTTCAGCATGGGGGCGAAGATGGAGCACGAGGTGGCGCGCTTTTCCAAGGCGGCCCGCGTGCTGTTGCGTTCGCTGCTGGAGCGGCGGCAGTTCCTGTCGTCGTCGCGGATGATCCGCGTGGGGCGCAACGTGCAGATAGACCCCACGGCCATCATCCAGGGGCCGGCCATCATCGGCGACAACACCACCATCGGCCCGGGCGCGGTGGTTACCAACTCCATCATCGGCAGCAACGTCAACGTCATGCAGGGATGCCAGGTGATGCTCAGCGTCGTCAGCGATGGGTGCTATCTCCCCTTCCGCGCGGCGCTGTTCATGACGACGCTCATGGAGAATTCCATGGTGGCGCAGAATGCCACGCTGCAACTGTGCGTCGTCGGGCGGCATTCGTTTGTGGGGGCCAACACGGTCTTCACGGATTTCAATCTGCTGGGCAAGCCGCTGCGCACTATGCACAAAGGCCAGCCGCAGCCTGTGGGCTTGCCCGTTCTGGGCGGGTGCGTCGGACACAACTGTCGCATCGGCGCGGGGATGGTCATCTATCCGGCGCGCACCATTGAGTCGGATACGGTTCTCATCCGCGCCGAGGGCCGCGGCGTCATTTCGGACAACGTGCTGTTTGAGCAAAGCGACCACGTGCGGTTAGGAGAGGAGAGCCTGCATCCGCAGAAGTACACAAGGGGGTAGTATGGAACGTTTCGGCTTTATCCTACACCCTTTGGATGTGCGGAGAGATGTGGCAAAGCGCTTCGCGGTTCTCAGCATCTTGCCGCTACGGTGGCTGGATTTCCTGTCGGGATATTTCCCGCCGGTGTACCTGTCGCACGTTACTGGCATTCGGTCTGCACTGGGTGATGAGGCGGAGGGTTGGCTTGTGGCCTGCCCGCTCACGCCCAGGGCGATGACCCGGTTCCCGCTGAAGCGCGTCTATCGGCAGATCATCCGCGCCGGGCAACTGGCCGAGCGGCTCGGCGCGCGCATCATTGGGCTGGGCGCGCTGACCTCAGCCGTCGGCGACGCGGGGGAGACGGTGGCGCAGGGCCTGAAGGCAGCGGTAACGACGGGCAACAGTTACACGGTGGGGGTTACCTGCGGCGCCGTGCGCGCCATTGCCCGCACCCTGGGCAAGCCGCTGGAGGAGTTGCGCGTGGCGGTGCTGGGCGGGACGGGGTCCATCGGCAGCGCGTGTGCGCGCCTGCTGTGCCGCAACGTGGGAGAGGTGCGCATCGTGGGCCGCGACCCTGCAGCGGTGGAACGCCTGGTGCGTTCGCTGGAACCGGTGGCGTATCGGGAGGTATCCGGCACGACCGACCTGATGGCCCTACGGGACGCGGACGTCATCGTCAGCGCTACCAACTCGGCAGGGCCACTCATCCGTCCGGAGCACTTGCGCCCGGGCGTCGCGGTGTACGACCTGGCGTTGCCTCCCGACGTGTCGGCGGCGGTGCGCCAAATGGGGCTGGATGTGCAGGTCTATTCCGGCGGCGATGTCCTGGTGCCGGGGAAGCCGAACTTCGGGTTTGACTTCGGGCTACCGCCCGGCCATGCCTACGCCTGCATGGCCGAGACGATAGCCTTGGCCTTGGAGGGTCGGTACGAGAACTACACGCTGGGGCGAAGTATCGCCCCAGAGCAGGTGCTGAAGATTTGCGTCATCGCCGAGCGGCATGGGTTCCGCCCCGCGCCTTTGCGCGCCAGGGGCAGGACCGTGGAAGTGCCCTCGTGCGTGGAAGTGGTATAATAGAAGCCGGCAGGTGCGCTTGTACGACAGGTGTTAGGGAGGATAGATATGCCGAAGGACAGGATTCTAATCGTAGAAGATGACCGCGACATCTCCAGTCTGCTCGCCTTCTACTTTGAGTCCCAGGGCTATGAGATTCTGGCGACCACGCACGGCAACGAGGCCCTGGAGATTTCGCGGCGCAAGTTGCCCAACCTGGTGATTCTGGATATCAAACTTCCGGACATTGACGGCTACGAGGTATGCCGCCGCCTGCGCACCAACCTGCGCACCAGCCACATCCCTATCATCTTCCTAACCCAGAAGGACGAGCGGGCCGACCGCATCGCCGGCCTGCAACTGGGCGCCGACGACTACATCACCAAGCCCTTTGACATGGAGGAACTCCACCTGCGGGTGAAGAACGCCCTGCGCCGAGCCAGTTACGAGAACCTCACGAACCCGGTTACGGGCCTCCCCAGCGGGCGGCTGATAGAGGAGCAGTTGAAATCCCTCATCCAGCGCAACAACTGGACGGTGCTGTATATCGGCGTGTGCGGGTTGCGCGCGTTCAACGACTTGTACGGCTTCGTCGCGGCGGACGACGTGCTCCGCTTTGCGGCGATGGTGTTGGGCGAGACGATTGACGCCCTGGAAGGCGGCCAGGACTTCGTGGGCCACATCGGCGGCGGCGACTTCATCATCATCACCACGCCCGACCGCGAGGCGGCCCTGCGCGAACGCATCACGGCGCGGTTCAACAGCGAGGTCAAGAGTTTCTACAACTTCAAAGACCGCGAGCGCGGCTACCTTCTCATCAAGGACGAGACGGGGCGAGAGAAAAAGGTGGCGCTCATGACGCTGGCCGTGGGAACGGTGCACGGAGGGGCCGGGCGGTTCAGCGACATCCGCGAAATCACCGAGGTGGCCTCCGACGCGCGCCGCGCCGCCGCCATCGCCCAGTGCGGCGAGATCGGCTAGCGGCCCTCCGGAATCTCTAGAGGCGGGGTTAGGGTATGAACGTTTCCAAGGGAAGATTGAGAGCGCAGCAGGTTGTCGCCTGGCTGTACTGGTTCGGATGGCTGTACGTGCTGATTTCCTCCCTCACCAATCAAGGACGGGTCGGCCTGTGGGTCTTGGCTCTCCTGGCCGCGCAGTGGCTGGTGCTCCGCGTGGGCGCGGTTCGGGCTTTTCGCGCTCGTCATGCTCTGCTTGGACTTCTTGCCGTTGAGGTGCCATTTTCCATCGCGGTCTTCTATTTGACGGGCGGGCGTACCAGCCCCGCGTCCATCCTGGCCTACTTCCTCGTCGGCCTGGGCGCAGCGCACTTGCCGCTCGCGGCGCTGGCGGTGTACATCCTCGGCATCACCGTGGCGTTCCTGCTGCCTCTCGTGCCCCCGCTGTGGCCCGCGGGCGAACCCATCCGCTGGCAATACCTGGTAACGGGGCTGTTCAGTTACTACGCGCTGGGGTACATCGTCCGATACCTGGTGCAGGCCGAGGAGCGGGAGCGGGCCGAGCACCTGGAAAGCCAGGAGGTGCTGGCCGAGTCGCGCAGGCGCGTGAACGAACTCACCGCCCTACAGCGCATCAGCCGCCAACTCGGCAGCACGCTGGAACTGGACAAACTGCTGCCCATGATTGTGGAAGAGACGGTGGCCGCGACGCCGGCAACTCATGGCGCGCTGCTGCTGGTGGATGAGAACACGGGCAAGTTGGCGCTGCGCGCGTCCTACGGGTACACGCCCGACCAGATCATGGCCTACAAGGAGTTGGACTTTGAGTCCACCAAGACCATCGTCGGGCGGGTGCGGGAGACGGGGCAACCGGCGCTCATTGCCGATGTGTCCCAGGACGCGGACTACTTCGCCCTCGTGCCGGAGACACGCTCCGAGGTGGCGGTGCCCATCCGAATGGGCAACGTGGTGGTGGGCGTGCTGAACCTGGAGGCACGCACGCCCAATGCGTTCGCCGATGCCGATGTCCATTTCTTGGAGGCCATCGCCGACCAGGCGGCGCTGGCGCTGGCCAACGCGCAATTGTACACGGCGACCGACAGGACCCTGGCGCGGCGCGTGGAAGAACTCGGCGCGATGAGCGAGATCACGCGCGAGTTGGCCAGCACGCTGGACCTGCACCGCGTCCTGGACTTGCTCATCGGTCGCGCCATCCAGGCTACCGGCGCGACCTCGGCCCTGGCGGGCCTGTACGACCCCGAGACCGATACCCTGGAACTTCTCGCGCACCGGAATTATCCCACGCTCATCACCGCCGAGGGCACCGTGGAGCGGCCCGCGACGGGCGGCATCACCCAGCGCGTGGTGCGAACCGGCAGGCCTGCCCTCGTGCCCGATGTTACCAAAGACCCCGACTACGTGCCGGCCCTGCCCGACACGCGCTCGCAGTTGACGGTGCCCATCCGCTACGAGAACCAGGTGCTGGGCGTGCTGAACTTGGAGAGCAACCGTCCGGCAGCGTTCACCCACGAGAACCTGGCGTTTGTGGAGAACCTGGCAAACCAGGCGGCGGTCGCGGTCCGAAACGCCCGCCTGTACGACCAGGAACTCCGCCGATTGCAGGAAATCTCGCTGCTGAACGAGGTGGGCCAGGCGATTTCGGGCAGCCTGGATTTGGAGTCCACCCTACAGACCATTCTGGAGAGCGCGCGCCGCCTGCTGGACTACTACGTGGCCGAAGTGAACCTGTGGGACGAAGACCAGGGCGTGATGGTAACGTGCGCGGCGGCGGGCGAATCGGGCTACCTGACCCAGGTGGGCACGACCTACACGCCGGAGCAGGGATACACCGGCTGGATCACCCGCAACCAGAAGCCTCTGTTCATCCCCGACACGCGGGCGCGGGCCGATGTGCAGCCGCGCGTGAGCCTGGAAGACACGCCCTACCGTTCCTACATGGGCGTGCCGCTGGTGAAGGGGCAGAAATTGGTGGGCACGCTGGAGATGGCCGCGGACCGCCCCAATGCGTTCTCGCAGCAGGACCTGCGCCTGCTCCAGGCCATCGCGGGCCAGGCCGCCGTCGCCATTGAGAACGCGCGCCTGTACGAGGAGACCCAGTCCAGGGTGGACGAGATGGCCGGCCTGTTCCAGATTGCCGGCATCGTTACCTCCACGCTGGACATGGACCAGATGCTGCAGGAGACGCTGCGCAAGACCGCGGAGTTGCTCAAGGCCGAGAAGATGGCGCTCCTCCTGTACAACGAGACGACAGAGCGGCTGGAAGCGCGGGCCAGCGCCGTGGTGGGACTCCCGCCCGAGGAAGCGGAGATGCTCTCTATTGATGCACAGACGCCCGATTTCGCCTACGGCGTCTTTCGCACGGGCCGACCGTTCCGTTCGTCGGATGCGCCCCACGACAAGCGCATCATCCCCGCCTACCGCCCGCTGATTGAGAAGTACGGGTTCCGTACGGTGCTGTCGGTGCCGCTGCGGACGCAAGACGTCATTCTGGGCGAACTGCACGCGGGGAACAAGCGCGATGGGGCCTTCTCCACCGAGGATGAGCGGCTTCTGGCGACGGTGGCCGCCCAACTGGCGGCGGGTATCCAGAATCTGCGGCTGTACCAGCGCACCGACGAGCAACTGCGGCACCAGATTGACCAGATGACGGCCCTCCAGCGCATCACGCGCGAATTGAACGCCACGCTGGAACTGGAGCGCATCCTGGAGGTCGTGATCACCGAGGCCATTCGCGCCACCCGCGCCTCGCATGGCAACATCGCCCTGCTGGATGTGGAGAGTGGCACGTTCCACATCGCGGCGTACAAGGGGTACTCGGCGGAAGAAGAGGCTATCCTCCAGAAGATGACCCTGGGCAGCGGGAACAGCATCGCCGAGGATGCCATCCGCGCCGCCAAGTCCATCATCGTGGCCGACGCCCGCAAGGAGACCCGCCCCGTCTGCATTCGCAAGGGCACCCTGTCCGCCGTGGCCGTGCCCATCCTGTACGAGGGGGCGGTCGCCGGCGTCATCAGCCTGCGGGCGATGGAGGTGCAGGCCTTTGACGAGGACACGGTGAGGTTCCTGGAGGCGCTGGCCAACCAGGCGGGCGTGGCCATCGGCAACGCATGGCGGTACCAGGAGCAGGTGCGCCTGGGGGCCAGCCTCAGCCGCCGCGCCGAGCAACTGCGCAGCCTCTTGGAGATCGGCAACGCGCTCCGCATGAACCTGTCGCTGGAAGAGGTGCTGGACCAGATTGTCTACGCCATCCCCGAAACGACGGGGTTCAACCTGGCCCTGTTGAGCGTCGTGGAGGGTGATCCGCCGTACCTGCGGCGCGTGGCGGCGGCAGGGCTGCCCATCGCCGTCTTTGAGGAGATGCGCCGCGTGCGGCAGCCTTTGGAGCGGTTCACCCGCATCATGCGCGACGAGTACCGCATCAGCCAGTCCTATTTCTTCCCGCACCAGAAGGCGCACGAGTGGCAAGAGGGGTTGCACGTATACACGCCGCCGGCGCCCGATGAGGAGTGGGAGCAAGGCCGCTGGCACCCCGAAGACATGCTCATCGTCCCGCTCCATTCGTCCTCCGGCGAGATTCTGGGCCTGCTGAGCGTGGATGAGCCGCGCGATGGTCGGGTGCCCACCCGCGCCGTGGTGGAGGCGCTGGAGATCTTCGCCAACCAGGCGGCCACGGCCATTGAGAACGCGCAACTGTACGAGAAGCAGTTGGCCCAGAGCCAACTGATGGCGCGCCGCGCCGAGCAACTCAGCAACCTGCTCAACTTCGGCAACGCCCTGAAGGCCGAGATGAGCCTGGAGCAGGTGTGCCGCGAGATCGCCGATGCCGCACACACGCAGATGGGCTATCGCCTCGTGGCGTTGAACCTGATTGATGGCGACGATCCGTCGCTGGTGCGTGTGGTGGCGACGGCGGGGGTGGACGCGGAGACCACAGCCGCGCCCTTCCCGCGTTCCGCGCTGGAGAGCCTGCTGGACGAGCGGTATCGTATCAGCCAGTCGTACCTTATCACGGGGGACGGCAAGGGCGCGCTGGAGGGGAGCGGGGCGCCGGTGTACGTGCCCGATTTGGGCGAGCGCGGGCCCGACGAGTGGCAACCCACCGACGCCCTCATCGTCCCGCTGACCGGCAGCAAGGGGCACATCGGCTACCTGTCGCTGGATGACCCCGTGAGCCGCCGCCGACCAGAGCCCGAAGACATCGCCGCGCTGGAGGTGTTCGCGAACCAGGCGGCCATCGGCATTGAGAACGCCATGCTGTACGAGAACGTTATCTCGCGCATGCGCGAAATCTCGGCCATGTACGACGTGAGCCGAGGGTTGGTGTCCACCCTGGACCCGGAGGAGATGCTGGAGGACGTGTTGAGCGCGCTCCGACAGTCGGCCGGGTACGACAACTGCGCGTTCCTTCTGCTGGACCCGGTTGCCGACGACCTGGTGGTGCGCGCCGCCGTGGGGTACATGGAAGACATCAAGGGCCTGCGCATCCAGGTGGGGCGCGAGGGCATCACCGGCTGGGTCGCCGAGAACAAGCAGCCCCTCGTGGTGCCCGACGTTACGCAGGACGCCCGATACATCCAGAAGGACTCGCAGACCCGCTCGGAGATCGCCGTGCCCATGATGGTGGGCAATCGGCTCATCGGCGTGCTGGATGCCCAGAGCAGCGAATTGGACGCCTTCGGCGAGCGGGACTTGCGCATCCTGTCGGCGGTGGCAGCGCAGACGGCCGTGGCCACTGAGAACAGCCGCCTGTATGAGGAGACGCGCCGCCGCGCCACGCAGTTGGAGGCCACCAGCGAGGTGGGGCGACGCATCGCGTCCATCCTGGGCCTGGATGAACTCCTCTCCGAAGTGGTGGAACTGGTGCACGAGACCTTCAACTACGACCACGTGCACGTGTTCCTGATTGACCCGGATACGCAAGAGGCGGTGTACCGCGCGGGCAACGGCTCGGTGGGCCGCGCCATTCGCGAAGAGGGGCTTCGGCTGAAAGTGGGCCAGGAAGGGATGATTGGCCATGCCGCCAGCACCCGCCAGCCCCTCATCGCCAACGACGTTGCCAAAGACCCCTTCTACGTGCCGCACCCGCTGCTGGCCGACACGCGCTCGGAATGCACCGTCCCGCTGGTCATCGGAGACCGCGTCATCGGCGTTCTGGACGTGCAGAGCCACGAGTTGGACGCTTTTGGCGACGACGACCTGTTCCTGCTCCAGACCTTCGGCGACCAGTTGGCCGTGGCCATTGAGAACGCGCGCCTGTTTGAGGAGTCGGAGCGGCGGATCCGTTCCCTGGCGGCGCTGAACCGCATGGGCCAGACAATCAGCTCCACGCTGGACCTGACGGCGCTCCTGGACGAGGCCTATCGCCAGATTTCGCAGGTCATTGACGCCTCCAATTTCTACATCGCCTTCTACGACGAGGAGCGCGACGAGGTATCCTTCCCGCTGGCCATTGAGGAGGGTGAGCGCGTAACGTGGCAAAGCCGCCGCGGGACGCGCAGCCTGACCGAGCATATCATCCGCACGCGGCAGCCGCTATTCCTGCCGGAGAACGTGGTGGAGGCGGCCACCGAAATCCTGGGCAACCCGCCGGTGGGCCGGGCCGCCCTGTCGTGGATGGGCGTGCCGATGATTGTGGGCGAGAAGGTCATCGGCGTCATCGCCGTGCAGAGTTATGCCAAGGCTCGCGCCTATACGGAAGAGGACCTCAACGTGCTGCAAACCATCGCGGCGCAAGTGGCCACGGCGGTGCAGAACGCCCGCCTGTTCCAGGAGACGCGCCAGAGCGCCGAGGAGATGCGCCTGCTGTACGACCTGGGTGTGGCCCTCAGCGAGACGCTGGAACTGGACCGCGTGCTGACGCTCATCGCCGAGAGCGCGCTGCAACTGACCCACACGCAAATCGCCACGCTGTACATCAAGGGCCAGACGGGCGATGAACTGACCTTCAAGGTTGTCTCGGACCCGCCGGAGCTGGCCCAGGGGATTGAAGTACACAAGCCGCGCGCCAAGGGCCTGACGGCGCAGATTCTCAAATCGGGCAAGCCGCTTATCCTGGACGACATTGCGCAGGACGAGCGCGTCAGCCCGGTTATCAAAGAGATGGGCATCCAGTCCATGATGGGCGTGCCGGTGCAGGTGGAGGGGCAGACCATCGGGGTGCTGTTTGCAGGCTCTAGGGAGTCCCACCACTTCACCGATAGGGACGTGTCGCTGGTCAACTTCCTGGTGAACCAGGCGTCGCGCGCCATCCGCAACGCCCAGTTGTACGAGGAAATCACGCGCCTGAACCTGGAACTGGAAGAGCGCGTGGAGCAGCGCACGCGCGAACTGGCCAAGGCCAACGAGGAACTCACCATTGAGCGCGACCGCACCGAGGCGCTGTACCGCATCGCGCGCGAGTTGAGCCAGACGCTGGACCTGAACCGCGTGATGAGCCGCGCCCTGCAATTGCTGAAAGAGTCCATCGGCATGAAGCGGGGCTCCATCCTCCTGCTGGATCAGCAGACCGGCAAACTGGTGCACCGCGCGTCGCTGACGCGGGGCACGCTGGAGCAGGGCGAGGCATCGCGGGCGTTCAGCGTGGGCGTTGGGCTGGCCGGGTGGGTGCTCCAGCACCGCCAGGCGGCCATCGTCCCCGACGTAACGAAGGACGAGCGGTGGCTCGCGACGGCGGGCGAGGAGACCGTGCGGTCGGCGCTGTCGGTGCCGCTACAGGCGGGCGAGGACATCCTTGGCGTGCTGACCCTGGCCGACCCGCGCCCCGACTACTTCAGCGAGGCCCACCTGAAGATGGTAACCGCCGCGGCCACACAGATCGCCACCGCCATCGGCAACGCCGAACTGTATCGGCTGATTCAGGAGCAAGCGGACCGCCTGGGCGACATGCTGCGCATGCAGCAGACCGAAGCGTCCAAGACCCGCGCCATCCTGGAGGGCATCGCCGACGGCGTGGTGGTTACCGACACCGACGGGCGCATCATCCTGTTCAACGACGCCGCCGAGCGCATCCTAGGCGTGCCGCGCAATGTCGTCATGAACGAGAACGTGCATGCCCTGCCGGCTACCCTGTCGGCGGGGGCCGAGATGGCGGCGCGTGGCCTGGCCGCCGTGAGCCGCTGGGTCGGCGTCGCGACCCGTCAGCGGCCCCAGATGGAAGAGCGCTTCGCCGTGGGCAACAAGGTGGCCAGCGTGCGCGTGGCCCCCGTGATGATGGGCGACGAACTGCTGGGCACGGTGGCCCTGTTCCGCGACATCTCCAAGGAGGTGGAGGCCGAGCGCGTCAAGAACGAGTTCATCTCCACCGTGTCCCACGAGTTGCGCACGCCCATGACCTCCATCAAGGGTTACACCGACCTGCTGTTCATGCAGGCCGCGGGGCCCATCACCGACGCCCAGCGCAAGTTCCTGACCGTCATCAAGTCCAACGCCGACCGCCTGGCCACGCTGGTAAATGACCTGTTGGACATCTCCCGTATTGAGACCGGCCGCATCCGCCTTGACCGCCAGCCTACCGACGCCGCCAAGGTGATCCAGGACGTGGTAACGGCGCTCAGCAAGCAGGCGGACGAGAAGCAACTGACGGTTACCACCCGGATCAAGTCGCCGCTGCCGCCGGTGTACGCCGACCGCGACCGCCTGACCCAGATTCTGACCAACCTGGTGGACAACGCGTGCCGGTATACGCCTGCGGGCGGGAAGATCACCGTGTCGGCGCGGCGCGTTTCCGACAAGGTGCAGATTGACGTAACCGACACCGGCATCGGCATCTCGCCCGAAGACCAGAAGAAGGTCTTTGACCGCTTCTATCGGGCCGACCATCCCGTCGTCCAAGAGACCGGCGGCACCGGCCTGGGCCTGGCCATCGTCAAGTCGTTCGTGGAGATGCACGGTGGCACCATCTGGCTGAAGAGCGAGTTGGGCAAGGGTTCAACGTTCAGTTTCACGATGCCCATCGCCGTGTTTGACCAGCCGCTCCCGCCGCGCGAGGAAGTAACGGAGGAGGCCGAACCCATCGGCGCGGGCAAGCGCATCCTGGTGGTGGAAGACGAGCCGGACATCGCCAACCTGGTGGCCCATCACCTGCGCGAGGAAGGGTATGAGGTGAGCACGTGCGGGCGCGGCGATGAGGTCATGGACATCGCCCTGCGCGAAAAGCCGCACCTCATCACCCTGGACATCCGCCTGCCGGGCAAGGACGGGTTTGAGGTGCTCGGCGAGTTGAAGGCCCACCCGGAAACGTCGGAAATTCCCGTCGTCATCCTGTCCATCGTGCCCGACCCCGACCGAGCCTACCGATTGGGCGCGGTGGACTACCTGGGCAAGCCGGTGGACGAGAAGCGCCTTGTCAACACGATACACTCCATCCTGTTCGCCCACGACCTGGTGCTCATCTGCGACGACAATGAGGACACGCAGAAACTGCTGCGCGAGGTCCTGGAGCGCAACGGATTCGTGGCCCGGACTGTGTCGGACGGACGCCAGGTGCTGGCCGTCGCTGAGAAGGAGCGCCCCGGCCTCATCCTGCTGGACCTCAAGATGCCCGGCCTGGACGGGTATTCGGTGTTGGAGCAACTGAAGCAGAATCCGAACACCGCCGACATCCCGGTGATTGTGATGACGGCCAGCATTGCCGACGACAAGGTGAAGCGCGACCGCGCGCTGGCGCTTGGAGCCGCCAAGTTCATGACCAAGCCCTTCTCCATCCCCGATTTGGTGGAGGAGGTGCGCAAGGCGCTGGAGGCCAGGGCCAAGGCCAACGGCAAGGCGCAACGGGCCGACCGCGAGGCCGCCGCGAGCGCCGAGTAAAAACTTCTTCCCGGGGACTGGGTTAGGATTATGCCAAAGATCGTTGTGGCGGAAGACGAGCGGGACATCTTGGAGTTGATTCGCTTTGTCTTGGAGTTCAACGGGTTTGAGGTCGTGACGGCGAGCAACGGGGAGGAAGCCGTCCAACAGGCGCTGGCGACCATGCCCGACTTGGTGCTGATGGACGTGCGCATGCCGCGCATGACCGGGCACCAGGCGTGCCAGGCGCTGAAAGCCAACCCCAAGACCCAAAATATCCCGGTGGTGTTCCTTTCCGCGCGCGGGCAGGAGGCCGACATCAAGCAGGGGCTTTCGCTCGGGGCGGCGGACTACATCCTCAAGCCCTTCTCGCCGGAGGAGTTGCCCAATCGGCTGCGGAACGTGTTGGCCGCGGCGGGAAGCAAATGACATGCAGGCGGTCGGGGAGCGGCGATGAGCGTCATCCTCATTGAGGAGCGAATCATCCACTACGAGACGCTGGGGCGAGGCAAGCCGCTGATCTTTCTGCACGGCTGGCTCGGCTCGTGGCGCTACTGGATGCACGCCATGGAGGCGCTCTCGGAGAACTACCGTACCCACGCTTTTGACCTGTGGGGATACGGCGACTCGGACAAGCAGGGCGGGCGCCATGATTTGGATTCCTACCTGCGCCTGCTGGAAGCCTTCATGGATCAGATGGGTATCCTGAAGGCGCCGCTGGTGGCGCACAGTCTGGGGGGCATCCTCGCCGTGCACTTCGCGGCGAAGCACCCGGATCGCGTGCCTCGGCTCGCGCTGGTGAGCACGCCCCTCACCGACGCGGGCCTCAATGCCGGCGCTATCCTCGGCAAGTCGGCCCTCGGCAAGTTCCAGCAGAAGCGGCAGATTACGCACGACATCGTGTGGCAGGACATTGCCCGCATCGCCCCGAAGGCCATTGACGAAAGCCTGGCCAGCCTGAAGAAGTTTGACCTTCGGCCCCTGCTCCAGCAGATGCAGATGCCCTCGCTCATCGTGTACGGGCGCAAGGACGGGCTGGTGGATCCCGGGCAGGCGGCCGGCCTGGAGGGCAACAACCCCCGGATGCGCGTCCTCACCATGCCCGACTCTCGGCACTTCCCCATGTTGGACGAGGTGAGCCGCTTCAATCGGCTGCTCATGGATTTCCTGGAAGTCGGGGAAGACTTGACCGAGTTGGACCTGAAGACGGAGTGGCGCCGCCGCACCCATTGACGGGATTCGGTTCCAGAGTCTGTTGTTAGCCGTCATTGCGAGGGCACGCAGTGCCCGAAGCAATCTCCGGGGCGTGGGATTGCTTCGCTTCGCTCGCAATGACACACGAGGAGGGTGCGCCTGCAATTCACCAACACAAGATGAAACCGAGTCATTGACGGCGGCGCGGCAACCATTACCACACGGAGGCCCTACCCTATGCGCGTTCTCATCACAGGCGGCGCCGGATTCATCGGCGCGGCGCTGGCCAATCGCTTGGTGGCCGAGGGACACCACGTGCGCGTGCTGGACGACCTGAGCGCGGGCGACCCGGCGCGACTGGACCGGCGCGTGGTGTTCACCCGCGGCGACGTGCGCGACGTTCCCAAACTCTGGACGCTGCTCCAGGGCATCTCGTGCGTGTACCACTTGGCGGCGCGCGTGTCCGTCCCCGAGTCGGTCCTCTACCCGCGCGAGTACAACGACGTGAACGTGGGCGGCACCGTCGCGGTGATGCAAGCGGCCCGCGATGCCGGCGTGGGGCGCGTGGTGTTCGCCTCGTCGGGGGCCGTGTACGGCGATCAGGCCACCCAGCCAGTCTCGGAGACGGCCTGGCCGCACCCCCGTTCCCCCTATGCCGTCAGCAAACTGGCGTCGGAACTGTACGTAAATACCCTGGGCGAACTGTACGGCATTGAAACCGTGAGCCTGCGGATATTCAACGCCTACGGCGCGGGCCAGTTCGTCCCGGCAGCGCACGCGCCGGTCATTCCCTTCTTCCTCAAGCAGGCGCTGTCGGGCGGTTCGGTCATCGTGTTCGGCACGGGCCAACAGACCCGCGACTTCGTGTACATAGACGACGTGGTGGACGCGCTGGTGGCCGCGTCGGAGGCAAGCGAGGTCAACCGCCAGGTCATCAACGTCGGCTCGGGGCAGGAGACCAGCGTCCGCGCGCTGGTAGACCTCATCGCCGAGGCCATCGGGCGCGAGGTGCATTCGCTGCACAGCCAGGCCGATACGGGCGGCGTGTCGCGGCTGGTGGCCGACCTGACGCGGGCGCGGGCGCTGCTGGGCTATGCGCCCAAGGTGGACGTGCGGGCGGGCCTGCGGTTGATGCTTCAGCACGACCCCTATCTCCGCGACCTGATGGGCCGCGCCTGAGAGAATGCCTCGCCGCCCTGGCCCCTGATGACCGCTGGACAGGTGGCCTGCTCGCGGGAGTTTCTATTCGCGGGTTTCTTTTCGCAGGAGTTTCTATGCGCTTGGTGTGGGTCGCCATCGCCTGGACTGTCGGCATCTACGTGGCGAAACAGGCCAACGTTCCGCCCCTCGTCTGGCTGGCGGGCTTCGTGGCGGTGCTGGTGGCCGCCATCCTGGCGCGGAAGACGCGCGTCGGGCTGGCGCTGCTGGCCGCTGCCTTTCTTCTGCTCGGCGCGTGGCGCTACGCCGCGAGCCTCCCCGTCATAGACGATGCCCATGTGGCGTGGTACAACGGGCGCGGCGAGGTAACCCTTGTCGGCGTGGTGCACGAAGCGCCCGAGCCGCGGGGAACGCGCTGGCGCGTCCGCATCGCCGCCCGCGAGATCACCCACGCCTACGGCCATGCGCCCGTGGACGGCTTGGTGCTGGCGACCCTCCCCGCGTATCCGGTTGTCCACGAAGGCGATGTCGTGCGCCTGCACGGGGCGCTAGCCGAGCCGCCGGTCTGGGAGGATTTCTCGTACCGCGACTACCTGGCCCGCGAGGGCATCTTCTCCCTGATGAACATGCCGTCGGTGGAGGTGCTGGCGGGTTCAAGCGGGCGGGGTCTGGGCCATGCCCTTGCCGCGCTGCGCGCGCGGGGCGAAGCGGTCATCGCGGCGCTGATTCCCAACCCCGAGGCGGCGCTCCTGACGGGCATCCTGCTGGGGCGCGAGGGTGGGATTTCCGCGGACGTGATGGCCGCCTTCCGCACGACGAGCACGGCGCACATCATCGCCATCTCGGGGTTCAACATCACCGTCATCGCGGGCGCGCTCCTGAAGATGCTCACGCGGACGCTTGGGCGCAGGTGGGCGGTGGCGATCACGATTCCCGCCGTGGCCCTATACGCCGTGCTGGTCGGCGCCGATCCGCCGGTCGTTCGCGCCGCCATCATGGGGTGCATCGCGCTGGTGGCGCTCTTGCTGGGGCGGCGCAATGATGCTCTCAACGCGCTGGCGCTCTCGGCCCTGCTGATGACGGCAGTCCGGCCCCAGGCGATTTGGGATGTGGGGTTCCAGTTGAGTTTTGCGGCCACGCTGGGGATGATTCTCTACGCGGAGCCGCTCCATCGGCGGGTGGGGGCGTTTCTGTCGGCGCGCATCCCGGCGGCGTGGGCCAAGGTTGTCGTGGGCTGGTTCGGCGACGCGCTGGCGGCGACCCTGGCCGCGCAGGCGCTCACGCTGCCCCTGACGGTGGCCTATTTCCACAACCTGTCGCCCATCAGCATCGTCGCCAACTTGTTCATCGTCCCCGTGCAGCCGCAGATCATGACGTGGGGCGGCGTGGCGCTGCTCTTGGGCCTCATCTGGCTGCCGCTGGGGATGCCCCTGGGGTGGGCCGCGTGGCTGTTCCTCGCCTACACCATCCGCGCCGCCGAGGCGTTGGCGGCGTTGCCCGGGGCCAGCCTGGAGGTCGCGCGCGTGCCGTGGCCGATGGTGGTGGGATACTACGCGGTCGCGGCGGGGCTGACCTTCGGCTCCAGGCGCGTGCGGCGGTGGTTGGGGCCGGCGGCGCGGCGCTGGGCGAAGGTCGTGCGGCGTTGGCGGTGGGAGGGCGCGCTGGCCGTGGTGGCGGCGCTGGTGTGGGTTGCCGGGCTGCAGATGCCCGACGGGCGCTTGCACGTGCACTTCGTCAACGTGGGCGAAGGGGATGCCGTGCTCATCCGCACGCCCAAGGGGAGCGCCGTGCTCATTGACGGCGGGAGCGACCCGGCCCGCCTGTTGAGCGAGGTGGGGCGGCGCCTGCCGTTCTGGCAGCGGAGCCTGGCGCTGGTCTTCCTCACCCACCCACACTCGGACCACGCGGGCGGGCTCATCGGCATCCTGGAGCGGTACAGCGTCGGCGCGTTTGTGGACGCGCGGGCAGGCACGTCGCCCGAGTACAAGGCCTGCGTCGCTGCCGCCCAGGCCCGCGACATTCCCCGCATTCAGGCCGTGCCCGGCCAGCGGTTCGTCGTGGATGGCGACGTGGTTTTGGAGGTGCTGTATCCCTCGCCCGAAACCCCCTGCCGCTCCGAAAACGAGTGCTCTATGGTCCTCCGTCTCGCCATGGGCCGCGCGTCGTTTCTATTCGCGGGCGACCTGGAGGACGAAGGGCAGGTGCTGTTCATGAACGAGCGGGATGTGCCCCAGGCGCTGGTGCTGAAGGTGCCGCACCACGGGGGCGAGAAGGCCCTGTACCCGTCGTTCCTCGCCGCCGTCGCGCCGCGGGTGGCCGTCATCCAGGGAGGCCCTCGCGCCGCCGCCGACCCTCACCCCGTAACGTTGCAGCGGCTGGAGGCCGCCGGCGCAACCGTGTGGCAGACCCGCCGCAAGGGTTCACTGGAGGCCGTTACCGACGGCCAGCGCTACTGGGTGCGGTAGCGGGTTCAGACGATCTTCGCGCCGAAGGGCACCAGCGCCAGCCGCAGCAGTTTCATGTGCTGCTTGGCGAAGGGCAACCCGATGATGGTGATGGCGCACAGCAGGGCGAAGACCAAGTGCACCGCGGCAACTTCCAGCCCGCCGCACACCAGCCACAGGATGTTCAGCAGGATGGCGAGCAGCCCCTTGGCCGAGCCGCTGGAGTCTATCTCCTTGCCGAATGGCACCAGCGCAACCCACGCCAGTTTGAAGCACTGCACGCCGAACGGGATGCCTACGATGGTGGCGCACAGCACGATGCCGCCGATGAGGTAGCACAGCGACACGAAGATGCCCCCGCCGAGGACGATCCACAGCAGATTGCCGATGAGGCTCATACGTCTCTCCTTTCACGGTTGACGGGCGATGCGCCCGCGGCCCCTACCGCGTGATACAGATCCACCAACTGCCGCGCGGCCCTGTCCCAGGTGAACGACCGCGCCCGCTCCGGCCCGCGACGCGCCAGTTCCTCTGCCAATACCGAATCGGCCAGCACTCGGTTCATGGCCGCCGCAAGCGCGCCGATGTCCGTGGGCGGCACCATCAGCGCGGCATCCCCCACGACCTCGGGCAGCGACGACGTGTCCGCCACTACCGTGGGCACGCCGCAGGCCATGGCTTCCAGCGGCGGTATCCCGAAGCCCTCGTAGAGCGACGGAAAGACGAAGAGCGCCGCGCCGGAATACACGGCGGGCAAGTCTTCGTCGCTGATGTATCCGGGCAGGATGACCGCATCGCCAAGGCCCAGCGCGGTGATCTTGTCAAACACCGGCTGGTATAGCCACCCCTTGGCCCCCACGATGACCAGTTTGTGCGGGTACCCTTGTTGGCGCAAGGCGTGGAATGCGTCCAGAAGGCGCACCAGGTTCTTGCGCGGCTCTATGGTGCCCACGTACAGGATGTACGCCTCGGGCAGGCCGTAGGTGGCGCGCACCCGTCGCAGGGTCTCGGCGTCGCGCACCGGATGGAATCGCGCGTCCACGCCGTTGTAGATGACGCTGATTTTCTCCTCGGGCACGCCGTAGATGCGGACGGCGTCCCGCTTGGTGCATTCGGACACGGCGACGATGGCATCGGCGCGGCGCAGGAACTTGGGGAACATTAGGTTCAGGAACCAGCGGTTGAGCGGGAGGTGAAACTCCGGGAACAAGAGCGGGATGAGGTCGTGGAGCGTGAAGACGGTGCGCACGCGCCGAAAGTAGGGCAGCAGGTGGTCGGTGCCGTGGAACAGGCCCACGCCCGGCACCAGGCGGTCCTGCGGCACGCGCGCGTAGTGAGCCAGAAGGACACTCATGCGCCACGGCTTCGCGGGCCACGGGACGGCGTAGGTCGGCAGGTGCGCCAGGCTCGCGGGAATTTGCCCCCGCGATGGCTGATACGTGAACACGCTGTACTCGTTGGCGGCGTCCAGCCGATGCGCGCGCTCGGCCAGTTCGCGGGCATGCCGGCCCAAGCCCGCTTTGCGGTGTGCTGCCGGCGAGATGTCTATGCAAATCCGCATCCTTCGCTCTCCATCGGGATGAGTCGCTGTGTCTGCGCTCTCGCGTTTTGGCCAATTGTGTGGCTGGTTGGCTCACCGCTGTGTGGGCGCGGGTCTGGAGGGGCGGGTCTGTAGGGGCGGGTCTGAGACCCGCCCCTACGACCTTGCAACCACGATCTGCCCCTGCCTATTTTCGGATTGGACTCTGTACCCTCTTCGCCTCGGCGGTGAGTTCTTGCTCACAATGAGTGTACTCCAGCGGCGCGCCAACGCAAATGGCGTCATCGGCCTTGGGGCGGGCTACCCGCGCGGGCGAATCGGGATGCCCAGCGCCCCAGCGTGGGCGACAGCCGCGCCAGTATCGCCTGATCCTCGCCATCCAGCGGCTTGAGCAGGGCGAAGCACGCGGCGAAGACGACGAGGAAGGCGGCCGCTCCTCGCGCCAGACCCCACAGGCCATCGCCCGTGGTGAAGTGCGACGCCAATGCGGCGAGGGTGGTGCCTGCGGCCACGGCGAGGACGAACCGCAGGGGATACGCAGCGCCCGTCGCCCGCATGACCAGGGCCACCTCGGCGGCGGTGGTCAGGATCGCGCAGAGGCCCGTGGCGGCCACCGCGCCCACCGCCCCCCATGTCGGAATCCACGCCACGGCGAGGGCGACGTTGAGCGCGCCCGTGCCCACGCGAATCCCCAGCGCCCAACCCTCCCTGCGCAGGGCGTACAGGGTACCGGTGCTGGTTCCCCCGCCGAGGAATCGGTTTGCCACCGTGAACAGGGCGTACACCTGCAGGAGCAGCGCCGCGTCGCGGTAGGTCTCCCCGTACAGGGCGACGATCTTCGCGGCGTGCAGCGCGCAGAAGGCCAGCACCGGAACCGACAGCAGCATGGTTACCTTCACGAAGCCGCGCCAGGCGACGCCCAGTTCGCGGAGGCTCCGCGCCGCCACCTCGGCCAGCGCCGAGAGGCTCACGCCCTCCATGCCCATCAGAAGCGCCGTGCCCGCGATGGTGCTCAGCGTCGCGGCCAGGTTGTAGAAGCCGATTTGCACGCTGTCGCGCAGCAGGAGGCCGATGAGCGCCACGTCGGACTGCTGCCCTAGGACGTAGTTTAGCCCGTTGATGACGCCGATGTTGACGGCGAAGCGGTGGATGCGGCCCATGGGCATGGGGCTGGCAGGCCCGCGCAGAAATCGCGCCGAGTAGGCCAGGTACGCGATGGCGGCTAGCGCGGCGGTGATGCCCAGGAGAAGGAGCATCGCGTCCGGCCCGTATCCGCGTTGCAGGAGATACCACGCCGCCGCGTAGTTGACCCCCTGCACGCCGATGCGCACCAGCGCCACAAACCGAACTTCCAGCCGCCCCACCCAGAAGTAGGCCAGCAGATTGGCGATGTTGAACCAGAACAGGTAGGGGAGCGCCCACACAACGGCCGCGGCGACCGGCCCCACCCAGCGCGATAGGAGCGGCGCGCCTACCGCACCCACGACGACGAGGCAGGCCATGATGAGCACGCGCAGGGCCAAGGTGCGGCGCAGCAGGAACCGCTGACGGGGCAAGTCGCCCGACAACGCGGGGACGAAGTTATTTACGGCTTGTTCGTAACCCAGCGCGCCCAGCAGCGTGCCCGCGACGAAGACGCTGTAGGCGAACGAGTAGACGCCGAAATCGCCTGGGCCGAGGCGTTTGGCGACAAGGCTGACGAACAGAAAGCGGATGGCGTACTCGCCGATGCGCCCCATGTAGTTCCAGAGGAGCCCCTTGCCGAAGCGCTGGGGGAGGTCGCCGTTCATGATTGCGCTCCGCGTTGCGCCGCGTGCCGCAGGAACACCGTCTCGGTGTCGGCGATCATGCGCTCCAGGGTGAAATGCGCCAGAATCGTCTGCCGCGCCGCCTCGCCGACGCGCGCCCGCGCCGCGGGATCGCGGGCCAGCGTGGCGCTGATGGCGGTCGCCTCGTCCACGCCGCGCGGGGGCACCAGGAACCCGTCGTCGCCGTGGGCGACAAGGGACACTACGCCGCCCACCCCACTGGCCACCACGGGCCGCCCGCATGCCATCGGCTCCGCGACGGCAAACGCGAACGTTTCGGTATGCACTGACAGCATCAGCACCACGTCCGCCGCATTGTACACGGCGGGCATGTCATCATGGGGGACGTGGCCCAGCCAATGGATTCGGTCGGCGAGGCCCAGGGATGCCGCCCGATGGCGCAGCCAGGCTTCATCGGGCCCGCTGCCCGCCACCAACATGCGGGGCGCGATTCCCTGGGCGGAGAGGGCCGCCGCCACCGTCAGGGCGAAGTGGTGCCCCTTGGCCTGCTCCAGCCGCCCCGCCGTCAGCAGCGCCAACTCGCCCTCGGCGATGCCCAGGCGGGAACGCATGGCCTGGCGCAGCGCGTCGTTGGGGGCGAAACGGTCGGTGTCCACGCCGTTGGGCACGATGACGATTCTGCTTTCGGGGATGCCGAACTCGCGGACGGCGTCCGACGCCAGTTGTGGGCTGACGCAGATGACAGTGTCGGCGCGCCGGGCAGTGGCCCGGAACATGCGCCCGAAGAGGAGCGTGCGCAGGGCGAAACGGGCGCGGCGATAGACCCCGCTCGCGGAGTCGCTCCACAGGCGCCGCATGGTCTGCCACTCGCCGCCGGGCGTGCCGTGGAGGATGGCCACGCAAGGGGCCGGGCGCTCGCGGGCGGGCAGCCGCAGGTATCCGTAGGCTCCGATGCCCTGGCTCCAGACGATGTCTACGGGGTCGGCGGCGTGCAGGCGGGCGAAGGCGCGGGCGCTCTCCTCCCACCAGCGGACGGCATACGCGCGGTCGGCCGCGTGGGGCAGGAACAGCGTGCGGATGGCGGGCGCGGTGGTTTCCGCGAGCCCGTCGGGGTGGCGAGTGGTGATGATGGTGATGCGGTGGCCTCGCTCCATCAGGCCCCGGCATAGGGCGTCGGCGTGGCGCTCCAAGCCACCCTTGATGTGCTCCAGGGTGGTGCGGGTCATCAGACAGATGTGCACGGCGGCCTCCTAGCGGGAGGGGCCGCCGTCGTGCCCGCGCAACATGCTCTCCACCCGCGCCACCACCATGTCAATCGCGATGGTGTTGAACCCGCCTTCGGGGATGATGATGTCGGCGTAGCGCTTGCTGGGCTCCACGAACTCCAGGTGCATCGGGCGGACGGTGTCCAGGTACTGCTGGCACACCGATTCCATGGTGCGCCCCCGTTCGGAGATGTCGCGCTTCAGGCGGCGGATGAAACGGATGTCGGGGTCGGTGTCCACGAAAATCTTGACATCCATCAGGTCGCGGAGCGCCTTGTCGGCGAAGATGAGGATGCCCTCTACCAGGACGACCGGACGCGGCTCCACGGTACGCGTTCGCTGTAGGCGCGTGTGGGTGGTGAAGTCGTAGATGGGAATCTCCACCGCCTGCCCCTCGCGCAGCGCCTGGATGTGCCGAATCAGCAATTCGTTTTCCAGCGAGTCGGGGTGATCGTAGTTGAGGCGAGACCGCTCCTCAAAGGGCAGGTCGCTGCGGTCGCGGTAGTAGGAATCGTGCTGGATGTAGGCGATGCGCTCCCGCCCCACGCGCTCCAGAATCGCCTGGGAGACCGTGGTCTTGCCCGAACCGCTTCCTCCCGCCACGCCGATGACGACCACTCCCATGGTGTCCCTCCTCGGTCTTCTCACCACGCCACAAAGGATAGGCCCGGCCAGCCGGTAGCGAGCCAGTCGCCGCCGAACGCGCCGATGAGCATCAGGGCCACGCCGAGAATGCGCAGGGCCGATTCCCTCTTCCCGCCCGCGCGCAGGAGTCGCCCAGCGCAGACGCAGAGCCAGCCCGCAGCCATCAGATTCACGCGCGGGTCGCTGCGCCATATCATTCCCCAGTTGAGCCAGGCCCACGCCGATGTCAGCACGAAGCCGATGCCCATAAGCGCGATGCCAACGTTGTCGGCCAGGCGGTGCTCCTCGCGGATGGAGCGCGCGCCCAGGGTGCCCAGCAGGGCCGCGACGCACGCGCCAACCCCGATGGCGTGCAAGGCTGCCTGAACGATGTAGAGGAGCGTGTGCTGGTCAACCGCAGGCGGGGCATCGGGCTGAGCCGCGAGGACAGGGGTCAGGGCGGCCAGCGCCAGCGCGAGCGCCCCGACGGGCGACGCCTTGCCGCGCCCCGCCACGGGCGCCAACGCCACCATGCCTGCCGAGGCCCCGGCCAGGAAATCCGAGAGGGTCAGGAACAGGGGCCTGCGCTCCACCAGCGCGGCGGCAAGCAAATAGCCCGCCACCAGCGCGGCGGCGACCAACCCCAGGACGCGGACGGCGGCCCGCGCCCAGGCGATCGGCCGCACGTAGTCGGCAAGCCACAGGCCGAGGGCGGCTACCAGCGTCGCATAGGCTGAACCCAGGACAATCGTACCCACATTCACGGCGTGTTCCACCTTCACGTTGCGCGCGATGGCAGGGGCGCTGTCCCCCATCAGAGCGCGCTGCGAATCACCCTCTCGGTCTCCGCGTCGCTGGCCAAATACGCTACCGCGACGCGCCCCTCGGCTTGAACGGCTTGGACAACGGCGGCGCGGGCCCTGGCCCACACGGACGCGGCGAGGCACGCAATGGCAATTGCCGCGCCCAGCCACAAAGGATAGCGCGATGGGTCGTGGATGGCAAGTACCGCCGGATACCGCCCCGCCGTGAAGCGGTACGTGATGCCGTCGGATGTAGTCACGGCCTCGCCGGAGAACGTGCCTTCCCGCGAGGGCTGGATGTCCATGCCGTGGAACACCTGGAACGCGAAGGCGGGCGCGCTTCTATCCGACGCCGCAACCAGAGCGATGCGAATCGTGTCCCCCACGTCGGGGGCGGCGAAGTACTGTTCGGGTTGGTCTTCGTCAAACCGCAGGAACAGCGTCCCCACAGCAGAGGATTCGCCCGCCGCCTGGAGCGGCAGGGGCGTGCCCTGCCCGTCGGTGGCGCTGACGATCACGCCGGCGAAGGTGCGCGTCATATGCAAGGTGAGCACCCCGGCCCAGAGCGGGCGCTGCGGAGCGATGACTCCCCGCGCTTGCGGCTCGCCTTCAGGCCCCATCAGGACAACGGGCCACCCCGCGCCTTGCGCGCCGTCGGCCAGCGCCACCGACCACCCCGGACGGAGCGCCAACGGCACGTTTTCGCCCGGCCCCGGCGCGGCGGTCTCTGAGCGCGCCGCCGTGCCCGAGAGAAGGAGCGCCACCGCCACCAGGAGCAGCCCGACGGCGCTCCCGAAGCGAAGCCACGCGGCCCAGCCCGCCCGCACGGCGTGCAGGCGCAGCGTCTCGCCCGTGCGCTCCGTTCGGGTGCGGTAGCCGGCCTGTGTCAGGGCGGCATCCAGCGCGGCGAGGACGCGTGCCGCGTCGCCCTCGGCCAGGCGCTGGCCTTGCGCCCGAATGGGGAGGGCCGCGGTGTCGGGCGTGGCGTAGCGCAGGGCGCGCCACAGTTCCTGCGCGGCGTTCACCAGGAGGACGAACACGCCGATCCCCAGCAGCGCGCGCCAGAGGGGCGAAGTCGCGATTTGGAAAAGCCCCAGGGCGCGGAGCGTGGGGCCAAGCCCGCCCCATCGCGTGGTTGCCTCGGCCAGCCATCGGAGTTGCGCCGCGGCGTCGTCGCCCGTGGCGGGGGCCTGGGGGAAGATGCCTGCCAGGAGCAGGACCAAGGCGGTGAGCAGCAGGAGGATGGCGGCGCAACGGGAAGAGGTCAGGAAGTCCCAAGCGCGCTCCCATCCTCCCGCGCGGTCATCGGTCAGCATGGGGGCCGTGGGTTGTCCGGAGTGAACGGCCACCGAATCCTCCTGTTGGCGTATCCTGCATAGACGAAGCCCTGACCGGGCATGGGGTCAGGGCTTGCGAAAGGATTATGGAGCCACCCATCGGAATTGAACCGATAACCGGGCGCTTACGAAGCGCCTGCTCTGCCGATTGAGCTAGGGTGGCCCGATAGGTTCGGCACAACGACGAGTGTCCCTTGCCAACCCGCACCTTGCCGCGGTGCTTCATCAGGTCGTCGTGGGCACATTATACTAGGATTGCCCTCGGCTGCCAAATTCCGCTCCCATGCGACTTGGGGCCGGGGCGCGGATGAACAGCGGAATTCACTGCAAAGAACGCACAGAAACACGGAAAGGGGCTGAACAATCCAGGGCGGCGGGGGTTCCCACCGCGGCAGTACCGGCGACTCGCCGGCGCCCGTACTACGGCGGCATTGCCCCGACTTCGCCAAGCGCGCCCCCCATCTGTCATGGCGAGCGAAGCGATGCAATCTCGCGGGGCGGTAACCGCAAGTAACGCGAATCCACACGAATAGGTTGGAGTGAGGGTCGTGCTCCCTCGCCCGCCGGGAGAGGGCTGGGATGAGGGGCTACGTGCGACGCGCCTCCGAATTGCATCGCGCGTAGTCTCATCTCCCGCGCCGCGCACGATGGCACGGGACGCCAACGTGCTCTGAAACCCAATCGGCGGCGGGACTCGGTTCCATCTTGTGTTGGGCTGTCCCGCGCACCGCTTCCCGGCCCTGTCATGTTGAGCCGAAGGCGATACGCCCTCGCCCGCCGGGAGAGGGCTGGGGTGAGGGGCTACGTGCGACGCACCTCCGAGGTGCGTCGCACGTGGTCTCATTTCCCGCGCCGCGCACGATGACAGGAGACGCCAGCGTGCTCTGAAACCGAATCGGCGGCGGGATTCGGTTCCAAAGTCTGTTGGTAGCCGTCATTGCGAGGGCACGCAGTGCCCGAAGCAATCTCCGGGGCGTGGGATTGCTTCGCTTCGCTCGCAATGACACACGGGCAGAGTGTGCCTGCGGTTCACCAACACAACATGAAACCGAATCGGCGGCGGGTTTGACTTGCGCAATCTGGATGGCCGTGCTATAATTGCTGCAGTTATTACGATCGCGCTGGAGAAAAGTGGGCAGCCCCCACTTTTCTTGTTGTGAGGCACGTGCGACCGCCCTGCGGCCGCAGGAGGTAGAAGGACGTATCTATGAAGAGCGAGTTCATTCAAGCCATCAACCAGGTGTGCGCCGAGCGGAACCTGCCGAAGGACGTGGTGCTGGAGGCGGTGGAAGTGGCGCTGGTTTCCGCCTACAAGCGGAACTTCGGCGATTGCGGGAACGTGGTGGCGAAGATAGACAACCAGACTGGCGAGGTCAAACTGTTCGCCGTCAAGGATGTGGTGGATACCGTCTCCGATCCCGACACGCAAATCGCTCTCAAGGACGCGCGACGGATCAACCCCGAAGCCGAGGTGGGGACGCAGGTGCAGGTGGAATGCTCCGCGCCCAAGGACTTCGGCCGCATCGCCGCGCAGGCTGCCAAACAAGTCATTCTCCAGCGCATTCGCGAGGCCGAGCGAGATACGCTGTACCAGTCCTACGCAGACCGCGTCGGCGAGATGATCAATGCCGCCGTTCAGACGGCAGAGCCGGGCCTGGTAACGGTGAACCTGGGCAAGACCGAAGGCATCATGCCGAAGACCGAGATGATCCCCGGCGAGCGGTACAGGCCGACGCAACGACTGCGCGTCGTCATCGTGGACGTGCAGCGCGGCACCCGCGGGCCGGAAATCGTCGTGAGCCGCGCCCATCGGGACCTGCTCCGCCGCCTGCTGGAGATGGAGGTCCCCGAGATTCTCAACGGCGCGGTGGAGGTGAAGGCCATCGCGCGGGAGGCCGGTTCGCGGTCCAAGGTCGCCGTCGCGTCCAAGCAGCCGCGGCTGGACCCGGTGGGGGCTTGCGTGGGCCAGCGCGGATACCGCATCCAGAACATCGTCAACGAATTGAACGGCGAGAAGATTGACGTGGTGGCGTGGAGCGCTGACACGGCGACGTTCATCGCCAACGCGCTTAGCCCGGCCAAGCCGACCCAGGTGTTCCTGGACGAGGCAGCCGAGGGCGGCAAGACCGCAACGGTCATCGTGCCCGACAAGCAGTTGTCGCTGGCCATCGGCAAGGAAGGGCAGAACGTGCGCCTGGCGGCCAAACTCACCGGCTGGCGCATTGACATCAAGAGCGAGACGGAGTGGGAAGAGGAGCAGCGCAAGGCGCAGGAGAAGGCCCCCGCCATCTCGGAAGAGGACTTGCTCGCGAAGGCCGAGGCCATCCTCCTGGGCAAGACGGCCGGCGCGCCGGCAGAGGCGGCGGAGACCGTCGCCGCGGAGCCGCAGGTCGCCGCGGAGCCTGCGCCGGTTGAGGAGGCCGCGCCGACACCGGAAGCCCAGCCTGTCGCCGAGGCGGTGGAGGCCCCCGCCGTTGAGGAGGCTGCGCCCGAAGCGGAGGCGCAAGCCCCGGCGCCGGAAGCCGCGGCGGAGGAAGAACTTGTCGCCGAAGCCCCGGCTGCGGGCCTGCCCCTCGCCATTGACGTTGAAGAACTGGCGTTTGATGAGGAAGAGGGCGAGTCGGAGGAAGAGGCCGGCAAGCGCGCGAAGAAGAAGTTCAAGAAGGGACGCCAAGCCGCGCCCCCGCCGGGCGAGATCGGCCCGCGGCGCAAGCCCAAGCCGGCCGGCCGTCGTCGGGATTGGGGCGAAGACTGGGAAGAGGACTTCTAGCCCGGTGTAGATAGGCCATGCGACGCAAGCACGTTCCGCAGCGCACCTGTGTCGGGTGCGGGGAGACGCGAAGCAAGCGCGAACTCACGCGCATTGTCCGGATGCCCGATGGCACCGTGGACATAGACCCGACGGGCAAGAAGCCCGGGCGCGGGGCCTACCTCTGCAAGCGGGTGCGGTGCTGGGAGCAGGCGCTCGCCAAGGGGGCCATCACGCGCGCGCTGGGGATAACCATCGCCGACGACGTGAAGGCGAAGTTGCAAGACCAGTTGCATCTCCTGCAGTTGGAGGAGAATCTTTCCGGTGATGAGGAGCCGGAGCAATGACGGGAATCGGGTATGATTCCGCGTCTGGGAATCGGACGTTCGCATCTTCTGGGAGCAGGCAGTGTTGAGGGGTGTCATGAACCACTGATGTAACTCGTGTGCATCGGCGCACCCTATAGGCGAGATCAACCCTGCTCCTTTCGCCGACCCGCGGTCTGCGGGTGGCTGGCGCGCTTGTCGTGCGGCGCGAAATGAGCAGGGTTTTTATGTCTCGGCCCGCGGGGTTTCTTGCAGTCTCGCTGATGCGCGGGCCGAAGCGAGGAGGGGTGGATATGGCAAAGGACAAGAGCAAGAACGGAAACCGGAAGGGTGAGCGAGTCGGAGGAGCCAGGCCGGGCGTCGGGGCTTCTGGCCCCTCTGGGGTTGGGGGGAAGGCCCCAAGCGCGCAGTCGGCGGCCCCGGCCGCTCCTTCCGTGATTGAACTGCCCAGCAGCCTGACGGTGCGCGACCTGGGGCATGCCCTGGGCGTCAGCCCGATTGAGGTCATGAAGAAACTCATCGGGTTTGGCATCATGGCAAACATCAACGAGTTGATTGACTACGAGACGGCGGCCATTGTGGCGTCCGAGATGGGGTTTGAGACGCGCGAGCAGAAGGCCGAGGAGGAGAAAGCCCCGGAAGCCGCGCCGGTGCAGTTGCCCAGTTGGCGCGACGTGCAGGACGAGCGGCCCGAGGATTTGCGGCCCCGTCCCCCGGTCGTTACCGTCATGGGGCACGTGGACCACGGCAAGACCTCGCTCCTGGACGCGATTCGCAATACCAATGTGGTGGAGGGCGAGGCCGGCGGCATTACCCAGCACATCGGCGCGTATCAGGTAGAACTGGAGGGGAAGAAGATCACCTTCCTGGACACGCCGGGGCATGAGGCGTTCACGGCCATGCGCGCCAGAGGGGCGCAGGCCACCGACATCGTCGTGCTGGTCGTCGCGGCGGACGATGGCGTGCAGCCCCAGACGAAAGAGGCCATCGCCCACGCGCGCGCCGCGCAGGTGCCCATCATCGTCGCGCTCAACAAGATTGACAAGCCCGAGGCCAACCCGGAGGTGGTCAAGCGGCAACTGGCCGATCTGGACTTGCTGGTGGAAGAGTGGGGCGGCAACGTCATCTGCGTGCCGGTCTCGGCCAAGAAGCGCCTGAACATTGAGGAACTCCTGGAGAACATCCTGCTGGTGGCGGAAGTGGCGGAACTCAAGGCCAATCCGTTCCGTCCGGCGACCGGTGTGGTGGTGGAAAGCCGCCTGGACAAGACACGGGGGCCGGTGGCGACCCTGCTGGTGCAGCGCGGAACCCTCCACGTGGGCGACAATCTGGTCATCGGCGAGATCGCCGGGCGCGTGCGGGCCATGTTTGACGACAAGGGCCGCGCCGTGTCCGAAGCCACGCCCTCCACGCCGGTCATGATCCTGGGCCTGAGCGACGTTCCGAAGGCGGGCGATTTGTTTGAGGTGGTGGAGGACGAGCGCACGGCGAAGGCCATTGCCGCCGAGCGCGCCCAGCAGCGACAACAGGCCGCTGCCCGTCCCGCCCGCGTTACGCTGGAGGAAGTCTTCGCCCGCATGCAAGAGGGCAAGGCCAAGGAACTCAACATCATCCTCAAAGCCGACGTGCAAGGATCGCTGGAGCCCATTGAGTCGTCGCTTCAGAAACTCGGCAGCGAAGACCTGAAGGTGAAGATTCTCCACAGCGCCATCGGCAACATCGGCGAGTCGGACGTGATGCTGGCGTCGGCGTCGTCGGCCATCGTTATCGGGTTCAACGTGTCGGTGGACGCGGCGGCCCGCGCCCTGGCCGAGCAAGAAGGCGTGGATATCCGCCTGTACAACGTCATCTACCAGTTGGTGGAGGACGTGGAGAAAGCCCTGTCGGGCATGTTGGAGCCGACGTACCAAGAGGTGGTTACGGGCCACGCCGAGGTGCGCGCCGTGTTCTCCATCTCCAAGCGCGGCAAGGTGGCGGGCTGCTACATGACCGACGGCCAGGTAACGCGGGGGTCGTCCGTGCGGGTGATACGCAACGGCCAGGTGCTGTTTGATGGCCGCATCGCGTCGCTCAAGCGGTTTACCGAGGATGTCAAAGAGGTGAACGCGGGGTTTGAGTTCGGCATCGGGCTGGAGAAGTACGACGACTTCCAGGTGGGCGACGTGCTGGAGTTCTACAAGCAGGAGCGGGTCTAGGCGCTCAGCTCCGCAAGTGAGGTGAACCATGACATCGTCCAGACGACAGCGGCGCGTTGCCGAGTTGATCAAAGAGGAGATGGGCGACCTGCTGGGCCGCCGCGCTCACGACCCGCGCCTGCACTGGGTTACGGTTACCGATGTGCAGGTTACGCCGGACCTGGCCATCGCCCGCGTGTACTACGCCGTCATCGGCGAGGAGGCGGAGCGGGAGCAGGCGCGCGAGGGGCTGGAGCACGCGCGCGGCTACCTGCGGCGGGAACTGGCGGCGCGGCTCCAGTTGCGCGTCGTGCCGCAGTTGATGTTCTTCCACGATGAGGCGCTGGAATACGGCCGCCGCATAGACGCGCTCATAGACCGCATACACGAGGAAGACGCCGACGATGCCGACGCCTGAGCAAATGATCCTCGCAGCCGACCGTATCCTCGTCCTGTGCCATGCCTCGCCCGACGGCGACGCCATCGGGGCGCTGTCGGCCATGGGGCATATCCTGCGGGCGCTGGGCAAGCAGGCTGTGCTGGCATGCGCGGACCCCGTTCCCAGAGAGTACCGCTACATGCCCGGCGCGGATGCCATCGTCCAACATCCGGAGGGCGACTTTGACCTCATCGTGAGCCTGGATTCCAGCGATTTGCCGCGCCTGGGCGAGGCCTACGATGCCGCGAAACTCGGCCATGTCCCCATCCTGAACATAGACCATCACATCACGAACCTGAACTTCGGCGCCGTGAACTGGGTGGAGCCCGAGTCGGCGTCCACGTGCCAACTGGTGCTGCGCCTGGCCGACGGGCTAGGCGTGGACATTACGCCAGACATGGCCACGTGCCTGTTGAGCGGCATCGTCATGGACACGCGCGGCTTCACTACGCCCAACACGGATTTGCAGGCGCTGCGCGCGGCCGAGCGGCTTGTGTCGGCGGGGGCCAACCTGCCCAGCATCGCCCGCCGAATCCTGGTGCAGCGGTCGTTTGCCATGGCTAAACTGTGGGGCCAGGCGCTGTCGCAGGCGCGGCTGGAGGATGGCATCGTGTGGGCATCCCTGCCCGCGCCCCTCATGGCCCAGTCCGACGCCTCGGCCAACGGGTTGAGCGGCCTGGTGGCCTTCCTCGCGGGGGTGGAGGAGGCGCGGGTGGCCGTCCTCTTCCGCGAGCGGAACGATGGCCGCGTGGAGGTCAGCCTGCGCTCGGTGCCGGGGGTTGACGTGTCGGGCGTCGCGCTGGCCATGGGCGGCGGCGGGCATCCGCAGGCGGCGGGGTTCACGCTGGCCGAGCCGCTGGCCGACGTGGAGGCCAAGACGCTGGCCGCGGTTCGGGCGCTGCTGAAGGGGAGTGAACAGGCCCATGGATAGGGCGGTGGAGTGCGCAGGCTGCGGCGGCAGAGCCTGTGGCGCGCCGCAGGGGATGCCATCGGGCATCTTGGTCGTGGACAAGCCCGCCGGCATGACCTCGCACGATGTGGTGAACGCGGTGCGCAAGATCGCGGGCACGCGGCGGGTGGGGCACGCGGGAACGCTTGACCCCATGGCTACGGGCGTGCTGCTCATCTGCGTGGGGCAGGCGACGCGGATTGCCGAATACCTGATGGACTCCAAGAAAATCTACGTCGCGGAAGTCATGTTTGGCTGCGCCACGACCACATACGACGCCGAGGGCGACGTGGTGGCCGAGTATCCGACCGCGCACCTGACCGCCGAAGGGCTTCGGCAGACGTTGGCGGCTTTTGTGGGCGCCATTCACCAGCGCGCACCCGCGTTCTCGGCCCTCAAGCAGGGCGGGGAGCCATTGTACCGCCGCGCGCGCCGTGGCGAGTCGGTGGAGCCGCCGATGCGCGAGGTGCACATCTACCGCGCCGAGATGGTGCGGTGGGAGCCGCCCGTTGCGACCGTAGAGGTGGAATGCGGGCCGGGCACCTATATCCGCTCGCTGGCCCACGATTGGGGGCTGGCCGTGGGCAGCGGCGCGCACCTGAAATCGCTGCGGCGCGTGGCCTCGGGCCGATTCACGGCGGAGGATGCCGTGCCGCTGGCCCGCCTGCAAGAGGCCGCGGCAGAAGGCGACTGGCTGCGCTTCCTGATTCCCATGGACGAGGCGCTGCTGGACATGCCGGCGCTCATCTTGACCGAAGCGCAGGCCCAGGCGTTGGTTTGCGGTCAGCCGGTGGAGGCCCCGGCGGGCGCGCACGGGCAACCCGCGCGGGCGTACACGCTGGCGGGTGATTTTGTCGCCATTGTCTGCTATAATGCTTCGCAGGGGCGGTGGCTTCCCGTGAAAGTGTTCGGTGCGCGCTAGCCGCTGGGCGCTCGCCTTCGTAACGATCCCGACGCAAGGTTCGCAAAACGATGCTGCTGATTGACAATTGGGAACAGGCGAATCTGGACCAGGATACTGTGGCCACCATCGGCGCGTTTGACGGCGTGCATCGGGGGCACCAGTTTCTCATTCGCAACCTTATCACGCGGGCGCGAGAGACCGGCCGGCTGTCCATGGTGGTTACGTTCCACCCGCATCCCATCGCCGTGCTCCGACCCGACTTGCCGATACGCTACCTGACGACGCCCGGCGAGAAGGCCGTGCTCATGGAGCAGTTGTCGCTGGACATTCTGGCCATCCTGCCTTTCAACGCGGAGATGGCGCAGATGTCGGCGGCCGACTTCACCCGCGCGCTGGTGGAGCATCTTCGGCTGCGCGAGTTGTGGGTGGGGCCCGACTTCGCGCTGGGCCGCAACCGCGAGGGCGACATCGCCACGTTGACGGCGCTGGGCGCGGAGTTGGGGTTTGCGGTGCGGACGGTGGAGCCGCTTGTGCTGGACGGGGAAGTGGTGAGCAGCACGCGGATTCGCGCGCTGCTGGCCCAGGGCGACGTGCGAGCGGCGACGCGACTGCTGGGGCGGTATCCGAGGGTGGCGGGTGAGGTGGTTCCCGGGGCGCGGCGGGGTCGCGCGCTGGGGTATCCCACCGCCAACCTGGAAGTGCGCCAGGAATGGGCCGTTCCTGCCGATGGCGTGTACGCCGTGTTCGCCATGCTGGGAGCCGAACGCTATCTCGGCGTGGCGAATATCGGCGTGCGCCCCAGTTTTGACAACGGCGCGCGCACCGTGGAAACCTTTATCCTGGATTTTGACCAGGACATCTACGGGTGCGACCTGGTGGTGCAGTTCGTGGAGCGCCTTCGGCCCGAGCAGCGATTCGCCAGCATTGCGGACTTGGTGCAGCAGATCGGGCGGGATGTGGAGATCGCGCGGCGCATCCTGGAGGATGAGGCGAAGAATCGGCAGAGCCTATGACCGCACGCGAGGGGTTCTTCCGCGAACTGAATCACACGGCAGACCTCGCCGTAGAGGTGTGGGGCGACGACTTCGCGCGCCTGCTGGCCCATGCCGCCGAGGCCGTGTTCGCGCTGGAGGGCCTGCCCGACGAACGCGGCGAGGGTGTGCTGCATGAGGTTACCGTGCATGCGCCCGACCGCGAGACGCTCCTTGTGGACTGGCTCAACGAGTTGCTCTTCCTCTCGGAGACGCTGGGCGAGGTCTATACCACCTTTGACGTTCGGCTTGTCGGGGATGGGGCGCTGAGCGCCACGGTGGCGGGGTACAAGGGGCATCCCACCAAGCGGCGCATCAAGGCGGCCACGTTCTACGACCTGCGCGTTATCTGCAAACCCGAGCGGTGCGAAGCCCGCATCGTGTTTGACGTGTGATACCCGGTGGGACGGCGGTGTCGGATTCGGACATGTGCGCACTGCGGCGCAATGCAAAGAAAGGAGTGACGAGATGAAGGTCGGCGCGTTCACCTTTGTCCTGCATTCGCACCTTCCCTACGTGCGGAAGGCGGGGCGCTGGCCCCACGGCGAGGAGATGGTGCACGAGGCGATTGCCGAGACCTACGTGCCGCTGCTCAACGCGCTGTATGACCTCAAGGCCGAGGGGTACGAGCCCAAACTCACCATCGGCATCACGCCGATTCTGATGGAGCAACTGGCAGACCCCGACGTGCTGAATCATTTTGAGATGTACGTGGAAGAGCGCATCGCCCTGATAGAGTCGGATCGCCGCCTCTGGGAGGGGAAGGACGCGCGCCGCGTTGCCCTCGCCGATTTCTACCTGGGTTTCTACCACGGGATTCTGGACTCCTTCCGTTCGCGCTACCACCGCGACTTGCTGGGCGCGTTTCGGCGGCTCCAGGATGCGGGCAACCTGGACGTGCTGACCAGCGCGGCCACCCACGGCTACCTGCCCCTCATGGAGCGCGACTCCACCCTGTTCGGCCAGATCAAGACGGGCGTGGACACCTATGTGCGGCACATGGGCCGGCGACCGCAGGGGATATGGCTGCCGGAATGCGGATACCGCCCGGGGTACATGAAAGAGGGCGCGCCTTCCTACTACAAGCCCGGCGAAGAGGAGTTCCTGGCGGCGTTCGGGCTGAAGTATTTCTTCACCGATACCCACGTCATTGAGGGCGGGCAATTGGTGGGCAAGGTGGCGGGCGACGCCGTCGGGCCTTACGGCGCCATCCCGCTGCGCAAGGTGGTGGTGAAGCCTGACACGCGCCCCGAAGCCACCCAGCGCACCACGTTCCGCCCGTACTACGTGCAGGCCGCCGAGGTCGCCGTCTTCGGGCGCGACGAGCGGACGGGCATGCAGGTCTGGTCGGCGGCGCACGGCTACCCGGGCGATTTCGCGTACCGCGAGTTCCATCGCAAAGACCCCAACTCGGGCGCGCAGTACTGGCGCATCACGGGCGCGGGCGTGGACCTGGGCGACAAGGATTTGTACGACCCCGAAGCCGCGAAGCGCCAGGTGCAGGTGCACGCGGACCACTTCGTGCACGTTGTGGTGGATCGGCTGCGCGAGTGGAGCCGGGGCCATGACGAGATGGGCATCATCGTGTCGGCCTACGACACGGAACTGTTCGGCCACTGGTGGTTTGAGGGCGTGGATTGGCTCAAGGAGGTGGTGCGACAGTTGAGCACCAACCCCGACGTGGAACTGACCACGGCGCGCGATTACCTCAACGACCACCCGCCTACCGAAGTGGTTGCGATTCCGGAAAGTTCGTGGGGGGCCGGCGGCGGACACTGGACGTGGAAGAACCCGGAGACCGAGTGGATGTGGCCCCTCATCCACGCGGCGGAGCGGCGCATGGAGCGGCTGGCGGCGCGCTGGCCCTCGGCGGAGGGCGAACAGGCGGCGCTCCTGGCCCAGGTGGCCCGCGAACTGGTGCTCTTGGAATCCAGCGACTGGCCCTTCCTCATCAGCACGGGCCAGGCCAAGGAGTACGCCACGGGGCGGTTCCAGCAGCACCTGGCGCGGTTCAACCATCTGGCCTCGGCGGCAGAGCGGGGCGCGCCTCTATCCGAAGCCGACCGCCGATTCCTGGAGCAGGTGGCGGAACTGGACAACCCCTTCCCGCAGATTCAGTACCGCGACTTCGTCGCGAGAGAGAACACGCCGTTGAAACCTTTGGGTGAACTTGGGTAGGACATGACGCGAATCCTTTTGTTCACGGGCAAGGGCGGCGTGGGCAAGACGACCATCGCCGCGGCCACGGCCCTGCGCTGCGCCGAGCAGGGCCTGCGCACCGTCGTGGTGAGCACCGACGCCGCCCACTCGCTGGCCGATAGCCTAGACTATCCCCTGGGCCCCGAGCCGACGGAAGTGGCCCCGAACCTCTGGGGGCAGGAGATTGACCTGCTGTACCAGATGGAGAAGTACTGGGGCACGGTGCAAGAGTATCTGGCCGCGCTCCTGTCCTGGCGCGGGATGGATGACCTCATCGCCGAGGAGGTCAGCGTGCTGCCCGGCATGGAGGAACTGGCCTCGCTCCTGCAAATCGTCAAGTTGCACGACGATGGGCTGTACGATGTGATCATCATTGACGCGGCCCCGACGGGGGAGACCCTGAAACTCCTGTCCTTCCCCGACATGGCGCGGTGGTACCTGGAGAAAATCTTCCCGGTGGAGAAGAAGGCCGTGCAACTCTCGCGGCCGCTCTTGCGCTCGCTCACCGACTTGCCCATCCCCGAAGATGACCTGTTTGACGTGATTGAGGGCCTCATCCGCGACCTGGACAGGATGCACGCCCTGCTGTCGGACCCCGACAAGTCCACCGTGCGCCTGGTGCTAAATCCGGAGAAGATGGTCATCAAGGAGGCGCAGCGCACGTACACGTACCTTAGCCTGTACGGCTACCCAGTGGACGCCGTCATCTCCAACCGCATCATCCCGCCGGCGGTCCGCGACGCCTACTTTGACAACTGGAAGGCGATTCAGGAGAAGTACAGCCGCGCCGTGGAGGAAGCCTTCGCGCCGCTGCCCATCCTGCCGGTGCCTCTGATGGATAGCGAGGTGGTGGGGCTGGAGCGGCTGCGGCAGTTGGGGCAGTTGGTGTACGGGGACAGAGACCCCGCCGCCGTTTTCTACAAAGGGGCGCGGCATGTGGTCCGCAAGGAAGGCGAGCGGTACATCCTCATCCTGAAACTGCCCTTTGTCAGCAAGGAGGCGCTGAAACTAACCCGCTCGGGCGATGAGTTGGTGGTGCACATCGCGAACCAGAAGCGCAACATCGTGTTGCCGCGTGTGGTGGCGGGGCTGGACGTGGAGAGCGCGAAGGCCGAGGACGGCGAGGTTCGCGTGGTCTTCGGGCCCCGGGCGGGGTAGGCGCGGCGCTGGGCATTGACAACGTGCGGCTCACCTCGGAGGTGCGTGCGTGGCAGGCCGCCCGACGCTAAAGCATCGGGCTGAGTGGACGAAGACCTACGGGCTAGGGTTAGCTCCGCGCGGCCATGCTCCCTCGCCCGC
>JBBIHX010000004.1:0-4088 GCA_037446815.1 Caldilineae bacterium
AAATCCCTCTGTTCCCGCTGCGGACGGTGCTTTTCCCGGGCATGCTGATGCCCATCAACGTGTTTGAGCGGCGGTACTCGGACATGATCGCGGCCTGCCAATCGGAAGGGCAGGCGTTTGGCGTTGTCCTCATCAAGGAAGGCGCGGAGGTGGGCGGGCCTGCCGTTCCCCATCGCGTGGGCACATCGGCGCATGTGATTCGCGCCGAGCGCAATATGGACGACGAGAGCCTCGCCATCCTGGTTGTGGGGCGCGAACGGTTCCTGATCCGTGAGATTCTGCGCCAGGAGCCGTATCTTGTGGGCGCTGTGGAGCCGTTCCCTCTGGCCGGTGTGGATGATCCGAGGGTTGGGCGGCTGGTGCGCCGCATCAAGGATGATTTGGGCGTGTACATGAGTTTGCTGGGGCGGGTGTCGGGCACGGTGATCCAGGTGGAGCAACTGCCGGATGAGCCTGACATCCTGGCGTGGGTCATCGGCGTAGCCCTTCAAGTCTCGGCGCTGCAGCGGCAAGAATTGCTGGAGTGCGCAGATTTGCCCGCGCTCCTGGGGCGCGAGTTGCGGCTTTTGAATCTGGAGAAGAAACTCCTGCAATTCATGGCGCACACCGAGGACGATCAGGAGCAATGGAACGTGTTTCCGTTCAGCCAGCGCCCTCCGAATTAGCCGAGGCGTGTTCGCGATGACGATTGAACCGGCAACGTCGCTTCCCCTATCCGTACAGCAGATTGAGGCTTTGGCGCGCCATCCTTCGGACAATCCGGTCGTGGAGAAGCGCGCACACTATGTTCTGCGCAGGGTCAGCAAGACCATCCGCGATCACGAGATGATTTGCGGCGGCGACCGTGTTGCTGTGGCGGTGTCGGGCGGTAAGGACAGCCTGTCGCTGCTGGATATCTTGGTGCGCCACCGAGCCATCGCCAAGGACAAGTATGAGATCGTTGCCGTCCACGTGCAGACCGAGCCGCCGTGCGGGGGATGTCTCGCGCCGGATGAATTGGCGGTGCTGTGCCGAGCCTATGGCATCCCGCTGGCGGTGGAGCGTGTTGCCGAGGCCGACCTGCGGAACAACGAGCGGGGCGAGATTACCTGTTTCGGCTGCGCATTTCACAGACGGAAGGCGCTGTTCATCGCGGCCCACCGCATGGGTTGCAACCGCATCGCCTTTGCGCACCACCGCGACGACGCTGCCACTACGGCCATGCTGAACCTGTACCGCCACGGGATTCTGCTCGGACTGGAGCCGGTGCGGGTGATGTTCGGCGGGGTGCTGACCCTCATCCGCCCGCTGCTGGCCGTGGATGAGAGGCGCATCGTGGAATTCGCCCAGGCGCGCGGAATCCCGCCGCAGGTGTCGCGCTGTCCGAATGCGGCGACTTCGGAGCGGGTGCGGATGGCACGTATCCTGCGCGAACTGGAGCGGGAATGCCCCTCCGCCAAGGCGAATTTGCTCAAGGTGGTCGGCCGCTATGGCTCAACTCCCCATGAGGAATCCCCACCCGAATCTGTGAATCTCGGCGAGTAGCCGCAACCCTCCAGCGGCACGCTTGACGGAAAGGAGCCCATGCATTTCAGCGAACATACACGATTTGCCATGCAGATTGCCCAGGAAGCGGGCGCAGGACTGAAACGTCGTTTCAACGATCACCACGAGGTGCGGAGCAAGTCCACGCCGAATGACCTGGTTACCGAAGCGGATGAAGCGTCGGAGCGATTGCTGGTGGGACTCATCCGCGAGCGCTTCCCCCACCACGGCATCTTGACCGAGGAAGGGACGTCCCGCAGCAGCCTGGACAGCGAGTGGCTGTGGCTGATTGACCCGCTGGATGGGACGGTGAACTACGCTCATGGGCTGCCGAGTTTCAGCGTCAGCATTGCGGTGGTGCACGAGGGCGAGGTGATTTCGGGCGTGGTGTGCAGCCCGTGCCAGGGCCTGCTGTTCGTGGCCGAGCGAGGCCAGGGCGCGTGGGAGGGCGGCAAGCGGCTCCGCGTGTCATCGGCGGCGACGCTCGCCCAGGCGATGTTGAGCACGGGGTTCCCCTACCGCATGGTGGGGAATCCGGACAACAATTTGGCGGAGTTTGCCCAGGTTGCCCTGCGGGCGCAGGCCGTGCGGAGGCTGGGTGTGGCATCGCTGGATCTGGCATGGGTGGCCGCAGGCGTGCTGGATGGCTACTGGGAGGCGAACCTGCAGCCGTGGGATTGGGCGGCGGGTGCGCTGCTGGTGGAGGAGGCGGGCGGCTTGGTTACCGACTACGAGGGCCGACGTTGGAGAGTGGACACGCCGTACCTGGCGGCGACCAATGGCCGGTATCACGAGGAGTTGCTGGCGGTCATCCGCGAGGCGCGCACGGGGGCTGTGTAGATCAGGTGCCACGGAGGAATCTGCAAGGGACTTCCCTCACGCAGTTCGCTGCACGGATTCGCTACCGGTGGATCTTGCGCGCACGCACCATGATGGACGGGATAATCCGCGCACGGATGGATTCTGACCAGCGGTGCACCCTGACTGCTTCCAGGATGCGCTCGTAGGCGAATATCGGTGGCAGTAGGGCCTGTGGGAGTTCTATGACAAATCCCCACCGGGGCAAGAACCGTGGTTCAAGCCAAGTTACTTGGAATCGGTGCCTCTGCAGGATGGGGCAGATTTCTGCCAAGAGGTACACCCGGAGGTGGAAGCCGACCGACCGTCGGCCATGCCATAGGCGCGAGGGTGTGAAAAACACGTAACATGCGCCCACCTTGAGGACGCGATGAACCTCCGTGAGATGCCTGCTGAAGTCCGCCGGGGAAAGGTGTTCAACAAGGTGCTCGCTGATCACGTAGTCAAATGATTCGTCGGGGAACTCAAGGAGGCGCGCATCGCCGTACTCGTAGCGAAGATCCAGTTCGTTGCGGACATGCTTGGCACGTGCTCGGTCCAGTGCGATTTGGGACACATCAATGGAGACAACGGAGTTTCCCTGTTTGGCTAACAGGTGCGAGGTAACACCATCGCCGCACCCGACTTCCAGCACACGCTTCCCCGCGCCGATTTCACGGAGCAGGGCCAGCCGCGATCGGTCCATGCCGCGGGGATTGACCTGCGCGTAGATATCGCCGGCGCCCCCTTGTTGTTCCAAGAACCAGGCATGAAGCTCATCATAGGCCCGCTGGAACTCCTCTGTGGTTGGGTTAGCGAGCAGACGCTCTCGCCACTTGCTCTCAATCTCGTATTCTTTGTCGGTTTTCGTGCGGCACGGGCCCATCTCTTGTGCCTCCCTGCACGAGGTTGTCAACCGAAGTGTAGCAGGGGGTGCGTTCCGTGTCAAGTGAAACTTGACTTGACACGGCGCGATACCCTGCTATCATTCCGGCGGACAAGGGTGAGCAGGCATCGCTTCGCCTGTGTACAGGAGGCTGACGTGCGATGCCGCCGAAGGGAGCAAAGCATGAGCGAGACGGGTGCGCCCGCGCCTGTTTGGGCTTTCCACCCCCTGACCCCCGAGCGCTGGCATGACTTTGAGATGCTGTTCGGCCCACGGGGCGCGTGCGGGGGATGCTGGTGCATGTGGTGGCGGCAGACGCGGGCGGAGTTTGACCGCATGAAAGGCGAGGCCAACCGCCAGGCCATGAAGGCCCTCGTGGAGTCGGGGCATGTCCCCGGCATTCTGGCGTATTCCGGCGGCAAGCCGGTTGGCTGGTGCTCGGTGGCGCCGCGCGAGGAGTTCAGCGCCCTGGCGCGGTCGCGGGTGCTCCGCCCGGTGGATGACCGGCCGGTGTGGTCGGTGGTGTGTTTCTTCGTGGACAAGGCCTACCGCCGCCAGGGCCTGACGGTGGCGCTTCTGCGTGCGGCGGTGGGCTACGCGGCGGCCCATGGCGCAACGATTGTGGAGGGCTATCCGGCAGAACCGAAGAAGCCCGACACGCCTGCGCTGTTCGTGTACATGGGCACGGTTTCCGCATTTCGCAAGGCGGGCTTTGTGGAGGTCGCGCGCGGGTCGCCATCCCGCCCCATCATGCGATACAGGATAGGACAGTCATAGGCATCGCACGAGGGGGTGGGCATGTTCTTCGCGGCATTTGTCGGACTCCCAGCGCATGCGCCAG
>JBBIHX010000004.1:4188-46007 GCA_037446815.1 Caldilineae bacterium
GCGGATGGGCGCATCTTTGCGTTCGGCTGGGCTAGTACATCGGCGCCGGACGCCGCGGGCCTAGTGCGGGATGAGGGCAGTCGGGTGGTGATCGTACCGCTGGACACGCCGACCCGCGACGTGGCGCTTTCCGATGAGTTGCCGCGTGGGTTTCGCACAGACGCGACTCGGGTGGAGGTCTCGCTCCAGTCCGGCGAGGTGCACGTTGCCGTGCCGGTCGCCACGCTGGAGAAATTCTACTATGCTCGTGGGGCCGGTGGCTGGATTCTCGGCAATGACTTGCGCTTCCTCATCCGCATGGCTGGGCTTGATTTGGATGAACGCGGGGTGTGCCATCTTCCAGTATGGCGCCATCCCGTCGCCGCTCACCGTGTCGCGGTCTGTGCGGCGCGTTATGCCGGGTCATGTGTTGACATTGCCCGCCGATTCGGGCGATCCTCGCCTGCGCACCGTATTTCGCTTTGCAGACCTGTTAGAAGATCGGGGCGAACGCGGCGCCGAGGAGTATGTGCTTGCGGCGATGGACGCGGGCATCGCCCGAACCGAGCCTCCGGTTGCGGTGCATTTTAGCGGCGGGGTGGATTCGGCGCTCATCGCAGCAGGGTTGGCCGCGCTAGGCCGCCGCGATGCTCGGCTGCAGCGGTTCACGCCTGGGCCATCGGATCCGTTTCACTACCTTTCTCGGGACATGGCGGCTCACCTGGGGTTGCCGTTGGATGATGTTGACTGGGATCCTGCGCAGGTCGCGCCCATCTTGCAGACGGTAGCCCGCGAATATGGCACCCCGTTTGCCGATCCCGCCGCGGTGCCGACGCTGATGCTCGTGCGCGCATTGGCCTGCTGGCCCGTGCAGCCGACCGCTGTGCTGGCGGGGACAGGCGCGCAGTCGCTGTTCGTCTCGGGCATCAAGGCGGCGAAGTTTCGGATGGTGTACGGCGTGCCGCGAGCCTTGCGGCGGCTGGTCGGGAAGGCGTATCCGCATGGCCTGTGGCGGAGCACATCCAAACTCGCGTGGTTTGTGGGCGCGGTGAATAAGTCGGCGGCCTTGCCGGCGGAATACGCGGCCGCAGGTGGCCACAGCAGCGTGGATGGATTGGCGTTCCACATGCGGCCGGCTGTGCGCGAGGAAGTAGGGGCTACAGCGCTTGCGGAGATTGAGGCGCTGGCAGGGGGAGCTGGCCTGGCGGAACGGATTTCTGTTGCGGGGATTGTGCACGTCGCTTTGTGCCATTGTGGGGAGCGGCCCTTTGACCCGCTGCGTAGGCGGGGCATCCGCACCGTCTTGCCGTACGTTCAGCCTGAGACAGTGCGTGCTGCATTCTCCCTGTCGTGGGACGAGAAGTCTCAGAACCACGAGCCGAAAGGCTTGCTCAAGGCGCTGTTGGCGCGACAAGTCCCGCGAGAGTGGGTTTATGTGCCCAAGGGCCGGTTCCTGCTGCCCTATGGCGAGGCATTTGCCCACCCCGCAACCCGCGAGTACGTGCGGGATGTGGTGCTGTCGCCCGTCAATCCGGTACTAGCGCTGTGCGACGCGAAGAATGTGAGGGCCATCTTCCGCCGTCTGGAGGCGGGCGCGCCGATGCACAGGGATGTGTTTCCGTTCGCCTGGGCTCTTACGTTCCTCACGGCGTGGCTGGAGGGGGTGCGGGAAGGGTTGCGCGGGGCCTAGCGCGCGGGCGGGACAAATCGCAGCGCGCCTATCCAGATGGCCACCCAGCCCGCCGCCAAGACCAGAAGGTTCAGGGTAATCCAGAGGGCGCCCCCGGCACCCGCCACCAGGTCGCGCGCCGCGTGCCGACGGAAGAAGAGCAGGTCTATGGCGTTGGCGGCGGGTTGCGAGCAGACGTACAGCCCTACGAGCACGCCGATGCTGCCATCTACCACGTCATTGCCCGTGAGGGTGCCCAGCAGCCAGAGTGCGCCCACATAGGCGAGGGCCAGTGCTCCAAATCCCACGAGCGCCGCACTACCGCGGAATGGCCGATGTTTGGTCATACAGTCCCTTTCCGTCGCCCGCAGGAGACAACGTCTGCCTGCGGCGATGGGGCCTGGCCTATCCGATCCGAACCCTTCCGTTGAACAGGATGAGGAGCACGCCAAGGCCGAAGACGAGCAGGTTGGTAAGGCTCGGCGACGTTTGGCTCGCCGGCGCATTCAACCCCGGCCAGGCAGCCAGGTAGCGGACGGAAATCCGAGTGCCTTCGGCGGGGAGGGTCGCAACGTTGAGCGCTTCCTCGTTCCACGCGCCGGTGTAGGTTTTTCCGTCTGCGGTGAACTGATACGTGATTTGATACTCGTGCTCCTCCCTATCCGACACGGAGACATCCGTGATGATCGCCGTCGCCGATTCGCCGAGGATGCTCAGAATCGGGCCGCGTAGCCCAAAGAAGATGAGCAGCAGACCCGCCAGTATCGCCAAGATGCGGCCCAGGATGGGCGTTCGCTTCTTCTTGGGCGCGGACTCCATGACCGCGCAAGCCTGCGCCTGGGCGCGCGAGACCGGCTGTGCGGGCGGCTGTGGTGGCGGCGCGACCTCAGCAACGGGCTGGCCGCACTTGCCGCAGAAGCGCGCGTTCGGACCTAGCGGGGCACCGCATTGTTCGCAATAGCGTTCCTCTGTGCTCATCTCTACTCTCCGTCTGCAAATGAGTTTTCTCGTCGGGGCACCCGCCTGGAGGCGCGGCCCCAAGGCATGCTGCGCTGCTGACGGCTGCGCGGCGGGGGCTATTGGCCGATGTAGACCAGCCGCCCCTCCACCTTCGCGTTCAGATTCTGGTTGTTGCGGAAGTACTCCTGGAGTACATCCTGCACCGACGTGCTGACGACCTTGGGCTTCCCGTGCGCGGCGAGTTCCTCGTAGGTGATGTTCAAGTACACTGCCGAGTTGTTCACGTGGTACCCCTGAAGGACGAGGGTGTACAGCGCCTCGCCGTCCACCGGTTTGCCGCGCACCTCCAGCGATTCCAGTTGTCGCGTGGTCTCATTGTACACCGCGCGCACCCCGCGGTTCACCTGATAGCACTCGCCCTCGCCGTCGCGGTTCTCGGGCCGCATGACGTGGGCGAAGATGCGCTTCAACTGCCCGCCGGTGATGGTGAAGCGGGTCAGGGTGTCGTCAAACGGGAAGCAGGAGATGAAACTGCCCAGAGTGAGCACCGGCCCCAGTTCCTTGAGACGTATGGAGCCGCTTCCCACCATGACCACGTCGGCTTCGGTGTACTCGGCGAGGGCGTCGGCCACCAGATTGCCCAGCGCGGTCTCCTCCTCTCGCTTGGGATGGGTGAGCACCGTCGCCAACTTGGAGAGCACGGCGTTGTACTTGCGATCCACCTCTTCCTTGAACGAGGCGATGAAATCGTGTAGGCCCTGATCTGGCTCGGCGAGTTCGTCGGTGATAGGTATCAACTGCCACTTGTAGTCCACAATGGCGTTGGTGTCGTCGTCAACGACGATGTCAAAGCGGCCGATTTGGTCGGTGCCGACGCCTGCTTGGGCAATGAGGACGCCGTTGACCTCCACGGGCGTGCTCAAGATGGTGTGCGAGTGGCCGCCAATGATCATGTCCACGCCCCATTCGGGCCTCAGCAGCTTCGCCAGTTCCACGTCGGAGTCAAACCCGATATGGGTGAGGAGCACGGTCAGGTCAATGTCGTCGTTCTTGTAGGCGTTGCAGATGCGGCCCACCTCGGCGCTGGCATCCTCAAGCGAGATGAGGGTGCCGATGGTGGCATCGGTCTTGAGCGCGTCAATCACTTTCTCTGTGATGATGCCGATGAACAGAATATCAAACCCCGCGACGTTCATGATGTGGTAGGGACGCATGAGGCGCTTGTTGTAGGGCTTGATGTACAGGTTCGCGTTGACGATGGGGAAGTTGGCCATGCGCTCCAGAAACAGCAGGTGGGGCAGTCCGTAGTCAAACTCGTGATTGCCCAGGGTTACCACGTCGGGGGCGAGGTAGTTCATGATTTCAATGGTGGAGATGCCCTTGTACTCCGCGTCAATGATGGAGCCTTGCACCATGTCGCCGGAGATGACATACAGGACGTTCTCTTCCTCGCGGCGGACGCGGTTGATGTACCCCGACAGGAGCGCAAGGCCGCCTATGAGATGACCGCCCTCGCCGCGCATTTCCGCGAGGAAGTCGCCGTGCATGTCATTGGAGTGAAGTATCGTGAACCGTTTGGTGTTCATGTGCCTATCCTCCTCTTGGGATGCCGCTTCCGGGATGCCCCTTATGCAGGTGGCGTCTTGACTCTGTGAGTTCCGTTCAACGGGCGTTTACCGCCTGCGCGCGCGAGCCTGGCGCTGTGTCCTCCGCCTTTCGGCGCGCGTGACATAATCCTGGACGTGTGCGGCGATGGCGTCAAACAGTTCGGGCGGACAGTACAGGCGCAGCAGCGACCGCCACGAATTGGACAGCGTAATGACGCGCAGTCGCCGATGCACTGTGACGCGCCGCACGTCGCGCCAACTGACCCGCTCGCCGTAGCCCGATGGCCCTGATGTGGCGCCGATGGCGACGCCGGGCCGCCCGGCCGCCAGGCCCAACGCTACCATGACCCACTTGAAGCGGCGACCTTGCCCCGCGTCTTCCATCTGCGCGCCGCGTTCGTCTATCACAAAGCGGGCATGGTAGCGGTTGCCATATACCAGCGTCGTCGTCAGGCCGAATAGCGCGGCCAGGATTCCCACCACGAGGTCCAGGACGCGCAGCGGGAGGAAGAAGGGATCGCGGGCGACGAGGCTCATGCCGAAGACGAGGAGTTCCATGATGATGAGGCTCACCGCGACGACCCGCAGGAAGTCCCACCACATGAAAGGATTTGTTGCCAGTGGTAGGGCGTACTCCCACGAGAGGGTCTGGCGTTCCCGGCCTTCGGCTTCTTCGTCGCTCATGTTGACACCTCGCTGCAGGGTGGCGGCACTGTAGCACACTCGGCGCGGGGCGTCAAGCGGCGCTGAGTGTTCGCGACAGGCCGGCAGGGGCGTGTGGCCTCTCTATTCCGTTGTCATGCTGAGCCGAAGGCGAAGCATCTCGGTCAGCGAGATTCTTCGCGGCTTCGCCGCCCAGAATGACAGGAGGGGTCAACAGACTCTGGAACGGAGTCTGGGTGCTCGCGACAGGCCGATAGGGCGAGCGCCGCTTCACCTGCGGCGCTCGGTGGGTTGCGCGATGTACACGCCCGCCATGTCGGTGCCCAGGAATCCGGCGTCGTACATCCGCTTGTCCACGGGGCGCAGGTTGCGGATGGCCTCGTCATCCAGCAAGGCATAGTGGCGCACGCGGTCCAGCCACGCGCCGATGATTTCCAGGTCGCGGTCGGTGGTCATCCACTGGATGTCGTCAAATAGGCTCAGGTTCAGCGGGCGGGAGTAGGCCCGCAGGCTCTTTTCGCCCAGCGTGTTGAAGTACTCCTCAAAGTATGAGAGCGCCAGCTCTCGCAGATTCCGGAAGATAGGCTCGCGGTAGCGCAGGCCGACGAAGTTGGATTTGGCCACAGCGCCCCAGCAGCCGCGCCATCGGTATACGGCGATGACGTGATCGTCGTCGTTCTCGGCGCGCAGGTCCACGACAAGGGGCGGGTGGCCGTGGAAGCGGAGAGCGGCCGCGGCGAAGATGGCGCCTTCGGTGCAATGGGCGCATCGCTCGCGCAGCACCCGCCGCGGCGAGCGGGTCTGATGATCGGTGGTGTAGGGGATGCCGTCCAGGAAGTCCTGAATCCGGGCGGGGGTGTCCAGCGAGGCCAACGTGGCCTGCTCCTCGTCGGTCCAAACCGAATGTGGCGACATACGCGCTCCAGTGCTAGAGAGGGTAGGTGCTGATTCGCTGCCCCTGATTATGTCGCTGCGTGGCGCGGATGTCAAGAAAGAGGGGGCGCCGCGATACATCCTGTTGGGGACTTCGTTGACAGCGCGTGCAAAATGGATATGATAGCGCCACAGGCTCGGAGGAAGCTGCGTCGTGGATGGTAACACGAGGCGATGCGGATGCTGACATGGCCGGGGCAAGCATTGTGCGAAAGGTACGCCGGGCGCAGGAGAAGCGCCCGTAGCCCGCTACTGAGGTGTGCAACATGCTGGAACTGTTGAAACCCGCTTCGTTTGTGCTCTTGTCATGGATGGCCCTGTTTTTCGTGTTCAGCGGCGTCGGACTGTTGGCGTTCCGTTGTGTTCGGCGCTTGGCGGAGGCCGTTGCTTTCCCAAGGCGCATGTACCTCGCGTTCTGGGCGGGTTGGGCGCTGACACTTGCGCTGCTCCAGATTTGGCACATCTTCTTCGCAGTGAACTGGGTGGCGCTGACGGTGGTCTGGCTGCTTGGGATGGCCGGGATTGGGCTGCATTGGCGCGAGGTGTGGGCGCTGCTCAAGACGGAGTGGCGCGCGCATAAGCGGGTTTGGCTTGCCGTAGCGCTGGTGGGGTTGTGGTTTGGCAATCTGGCAATGGCCGGGACGGCGAACTATGACGACGGTCTGTACCGCATCCAATCCATGCTCTGGGCCAAGTCCTACCCTATCGTGCCCGGTTTGGGCAACGTCCACGGGAAACTGGCGTTCAACAGTTCTTACTACTTGTATGCCGCCATGCTGGACAGCGGCGAGTGGGCGGGGCGGGCTTTGCACCTGGCCGGCGGGCTGCTGGCGACGGCGCTCATGGCGTATTCGGTGCGAAGTCTGGCGGCGCTTTTCCACGAGGAGAGGGAAGGACGCGCGTACCGCCTGTTCCATGCGCTTCTGCTCGCGCCCGTGATGGTGGAGGTGTCCGGCGGGAACATTGCGACGCTGTCCACCTCTCTGCCCGTGTTTGTCCTGGCGGTGCTCATGCTGGGGCAACTGCTGGGCTTTCTGATGCGCGCAGGGGACATGGAACCGGCGGAGGCGCGGCTGTGGCTGACCTGGTTCGCGCTGATGGCGTGCGCTGGCGTTGTGGTGGAGCGGAGTTTCGTCGTGTTTGGCGTTGCAACCTGGGGAGTCGCGGCAGGTGCTTGGATGGCGCGGCGGCGCGGGCGGATGTGGCGGGAGGTTGCTTCGGCGCTGGCGTGGGCGTGCGTGCCGCTTGCGCTTGTGGTTGTGCCGTGGATGGGACGGGGCGTCATCCTCAGTGGGTATCCCGTGTACCCCAACACCTTTTGCGCGGTGAACGTTCCCTGGCGCATCCCGCGCGCGCTGGTCTTGAGCGAGGCAAACTGGCTGCGATCAGAGGCGCGCACGCCACAGGTATTCTGGGCCGATGTCCTGACCAGCATGGCATGGATACGCCAGTGGGCGGATAGTCTGCCGGCGGATGTTCCGCGCGCAGTCGGCGTCGCTCTGGTTGCCGGGTTGGCGGGGCTGCTCGGACTTGGGGCGGAAGGCAGGGCGAGCCGCAAACGCAAGGGGTTGATTCTCTTGCCGCCCGTCGCATCACTCTTCGTATGGTTCCTCACGGTGCCCAACCCGCGTCAGGCTATGGGCGCACTCTGGGGCCTTGCTGCGGGTGCGCTAACGCTGGCCACGGTGAGGCTGATGGGCGAACCCGACGCGGGGAGAACGCGGCAGTCCGCGTCTCTGCTGGCGGTTGCGGTGGCGTTTTTCCTGTTCCTGTCGCCCGTGCGGCCACCATATCTTGTAGCCCCTGGGGCCGATGCAGGTTTCCATGCACTAGGCAAGACGGCCTACGAGGGCCGCGTAACCAACGCCGGCTTCGTGGTGTACGTTCCTAAGGAGGGCGACCGCTGCGGTACTGCGCCGCTGCCCTGCGCCCCCGTGTTCCGCCCCAATCTGGGGTCTGTTGTTGTGGCGGGGCGGTATGGGTTCATGCTGGATGATTCCATTCGCTACCTGGACATCCACGGCGCTGTTGCTTCTCAGGATGAGTCTGGCTTGGACCTGTTCTACCAGGACGGCTGGCACGTGCCAGATCCGGGGACAGGCGTGCGCTGGATGAAGGACAAGGCGAGTATCCTGATCTACACGGAAAAGGCGCGGACGGCCCTCGTCTCCCTCACGCCTGTGAAAATGCACGTGAAAGGCTCGTTCGGCGATGTCGGCAGACTGCGGATTCTGTTGAACGGGCGCGAGATTGGCACGTACACGGTGCGCCGAAACACGCTGACGGAGGTCGCGCTGCCGCTGGCGCGGGATTTCAACGTCCTCACGTTCCGGTATCTTGGAGGGACTTTCGTGCCGAAGGACTCGGTGCCGGGGAGCCAGGACGCGCGCACGCTGGGGATTGGGTTCTATCCGATTCAGTTTCGGGTAGAGTAGCGGGCTTAAGGGTTGTAGGCAGCGATGTCCAAGAAGCATGAGATGACCGAGCAAGAGTGGGAAGCCTACCGGAAGGCTCATCCTTACGATGACATATTGGAAGCGGAGCAGAGCAAGATAGCCCGTGATAAAATCTCCTATGCCAGGCGCCAGAGCCGCGCGAAAGCACGCGCCACCCAGCGCCTTCGCGATCTTGCTGCGAGCACTGTCCCAGCATCTCAGGAAGATGACCTGGACGACGCAGATGATCCGTTCGTGGCCGAACGCGCCCGCCGCAACGTCCGAACGCGCAAGCGGCGACTGCAATCGCTAGCCCGGCGCGAAGACGATGGCGGCGGGGCGTCCGCCGAGCACCCCGACGGTTTGCTCGCGGGTAACGAGTAGGCTGCCGCTACGCCTCCAGCACCGCCTCCCACACCTCGGCTAACTCGCCCACGTCGCTGAACAGCAGGTGCGGCGGATGGGCCGATGTCAGCGCCTGTTCCCGCGTGGACACGCCTGATAGCACCATGATGGAGAACAGGTCGGCGCGGGCGGCACCCAGGATGTCCGTCTCCAGCCGGTCGCCCAGCGCGGCGGTGGCTTCCTTCGGCGCGTTCAGCCGCCGCATGGCGATTTCGTACAGGTGCTTCTCGGGCTTGCCGATGACCAAGGGGGATACGCCGCTGGCCGCTTCCAGCAGGGCGAGCAGCGCGCCGTTGCCCGGGATTTCGCCTTCGGGCACGGGCAAGGTCTTGTCGGGATTGGTGCCCACAAAGAGCGCGCCTGCGCGGATGAGCAACGTGGCCCGCGCCAGTTTGTCATAGTTGACCTGGCGATCCATGCCGACGACCACGGCTTGCACGTCGCGGTCGGCTAGGACAAACCCCGCCAGTGTGAGGGCCTCGCGTAGGCCCGTCTCGCCGATGACATGGACGCGCGTGCCGGCGGGATAGCGCGCGGCCAGGTAGTCCGCTGCCGCCATGCCCGACGTGAGGATGGCCTGCGGCGAGATGTCCACGCCCATCCGCGCCAACTTGGCCGAGTACTCCTGGGGCGTCAGCGTGGAGTTGTTGGTGGCGAGGAGGAAGCGGATGCCCTTTTCGCGCAGGAATTGGAAGAAGGGCACGACTCCGGGAATGGGCGTCTCGCCTCGGTACAGGACGCCGTCCATGTCCACAATGAGGTTGCGGATGGTTTTCAGGCGGTGCATCTGTTCTCCTTGTCGTCTGCGATGGTATTCTTCTAGCGCGGCCTGGTACTGCTCCGGGGTGTCTATGTCCGTAAGGGTATGCGGGTCGGCATGGACGTGGGCGACGCGGGTGGAATCGCCGCGGATGAGCGCGCGGCAGCCCTGATCACCCGGAATGCGCTTGAGTTCGGGGAAGACGTCCCTTGCGATAAGGGCCGGAATCCCGCGTACCTCGCCTCCCTCCGTTGCGACGAGGGGTTTTCCGGTCTGTCGCCACGTCTGGACAATCGCGCCGATTAGTTCGGGCGTCAGCCACGGCATGTCGCATGGCGCAAATACGATGGCGGCGCAATCGGGCGGGAGGGCTTCCAGCGCGGCGTGAAGAGACGTGCTCTGCCCTTGCTCCCAGCGCGGGTTCTCCACGATGCGAACGCGCGGCCCCTGCACCAGCGGCGCGATCTCTTCGGCGTGCGCGCCTAACACCACGAGGACATCGTCCAGCGGCGAGCGCAGCAGGATGTCCAGCGCGTGCTCTATGAGCGTGCGGCCGCCGAAGGGCAGCAGTTGCTTGGGCGTCCCCAGGCGTGTGGACGCGCCGGCCGCCAGCAAGACGCCGACTACGCGCCCGTGCCCTGCACTATTCTTATCCAAGGTGCTCCTCCCAGCCAAGCCACGGCGATGCTACGGGCTGGCGAAATGTCCAGCAGCGCCCTGCACGTCCGGATGACGTCCGGCGTCGCGTGATCGGGCGCGGCGAGCGTCAGAATCGGCACGAATCGGATGGGGGCGCGCCAGCCCTTCAGCCCGCCCTGCGGATGGGCGAGGACTGCGGCGATCCTCTCCGGCGTGAGGAGTGTCCCCATGGGAACGCCCAGGATGCGCGCCACACGCTCCGGCCGGTGGACGAATTCCTCCGCCAGCGGTTTGCCGATGACGCCGAGGTGGGCCACAGGCGACAGGATGGTTGTGGACGCCGGGAGTTGCGGCTCGTGCTCGGCGGGCGCTTTGAGCCAGCGGTGGCGCGCACCGTCTGCCTCAACGATGAGCACGGTGTCCGGCAGGGCGGCGCGGATGTGGTCTATCTCGGCGGGGTCGGCGCCGGCGATCTTGGTATCGGTCAAGGCGATGGGCTTGGCGACGGCACCGCGGGCGTCGGGGGCTGCATCGCGCTGCGGCGATGGTTCGCCCGCCACCCAGGGCAACTGCCCCTCCCGAAGGGCATCCCGAACCGATTGGGCGGCGTCCTCTTGGCGTGCTAGGATGACCCGGATGCGCGGGTCAGGCGCGGGCAGCAGGGTCATCGTGGTGGCGCAGCAGGCGACGGGTTCGCCCCGGGCCAGCAGTTCCAAACCGACCAAGATGGCGAGGGTCGTCTTGCCGCCGGCGCCCACCAGCGCCAGCACGTCGCCGCGTTGCAGGCCGATTGCGTCCGCAAAGGTCACGTCAATCTCCAAAGATCTCACCACAGAGCGCACAGAGACCACAGAGAAGAGAGTTGCTTTCCGCTGCGTTCTCCGCCGTCTCGGCGGTGAATCTATATACGCTTCCACGCCTCCGCCGCCAGTTCGCGGGAGCGGGCGGTGATGGCCTCCTCATCCAGCGTGAGCAGTTCGCGGTCGCGCATCAGCACGCGCCCCGCGCAGACCGTGGCCGTGATGGCCGACGCCTCCAGCCCGAACAGGATGTGCCACGGCAGGTTGCCCGCCATTAGCGGCGTCGTCGGGTGGTAGTCCAGGAAAACCAGATCGGCACTCGCCCCGATGGTCAATTCCCCTAGGGTGGTGTCGGGCCAGAAGACGCGGGCCAGGCGGGCATTGTCTGCGTAGGCGATGCGGAACACAAGGTCGCCGGGCATGGCGCGGGGGTCGCGCTGGGCTAGTTTGTGCACGAGGTACGCGGCCTTCATCTCCGCGAACATCTGGTTGGAGAAGCCGTCGTTGCCCAACGCCACGTTGACCCCGGCGCGGAGCATCTTCTCCACCTGCGCGACACCCACGGCGTTGTTCATGTTGGAACGCGGCTGGTGCGTAACCCACGTGCCGGTCTCGGCAAGGGTCGCGATCTCGCCGTCGTCCACGTGCACGCAATGGCAAGCGAGGGTCTTGGGGCCAAGTATGCCCGCGTCGTGCAGCCGGTGGACGACCCGCTTGCCCGATTTGCGCAGCGCATCCTCCTGGTCGGCGATGTCCTCGGCGACGTGGACGTGGAAGCCCAGGCCCAGGTCGCGGTTGGCGGCGATGCAATCGGCCAGGGTCTCATCGGACAGCGTCAGCGAGGCGTGCAGGCCGAACGATGCGGCCAGCAGCGGCTCGGCTTGGCCCCGCAGGGATTTGGCGAAGCGCACGTTCTCGGCGATGCCCGCGCGGGCGCGCTCGGGGCCGTCGCGGTCGGTAACCTCATAGCACAGGCTGGCGCGCACGCCTGCCTGCAGGATTGCCTCTGCGATGATGTCCAGCGAGCCGTCAATGGCGTTGGGGCTGGCGTGGTGGTCAATCAGCGTCGTGGTGCCGTGCTTGACGGCGTCCACGAGGCAAACCAGCGCGGAGTAGCGCACATCCTCCGGCGTGAGCGCCTTGTCCAGCCGCCACCAGAGACGCTCCAGGATTTGCGGGAAGTTGGTCGCCGGTTCGCCCGGAATCGCCATGCCGCGGGCGAAGGCTCCGTAGAAGTGGGTATGGGCGCAGATGGCGGCAGGCATGACCAGTTGCCCGCCCGCATCCCAGCGTTTGGCGTCAGGGTAGCGAATGGACAATTCGGCGGTGGCGCCGATGTCGGCGATAGTATGGCCGCGGACCAGCAGCGCGCCGTCGTCTATCAGTTGTGGCTCCGCGCCCAGCGTCGCGATGCGGGCGTGGGTGATAAGAAACTCGGTCGGGTTCATCTTGCCTACCTCCGGTGAGGTTGTTGGAACCGAGCCGATTGTAACGGCTATCGGCGTGAGGGTCAAGCGGGGCGGGTCGCGGAGTCGGTTTCATGTTGTGTTGGCGAACCGTAGGCGCACTCTCCTCATGTGTCATTGCGAGCGAAGCGAGGCAATCCCATGCTCCGGGGATTGCTTCGGGCACTGCGTGCGCTCGCAGGGACGGGTACAACAGCGGGGCCTTGGGCGACGCTAGAACGGGCCATAGCCGATGGCCGTCCCGATGATGAGGAACGCTGCCGTTGCCAGGATGACCCACACCCACAGCCGCAGCGACCACTTCAGCCACTTGGCGTAGGTAACCGACGTCAGCCCCAGCACGATGAGCAGTACGGGGTTGGTGGGGTACATTTATGTTGCAGCCTGTTTTGGCATCATCTCACGGAAGCCAACCTGTCTGCCTGTTCACCAGCAAGAACGCGATGAAGACGAGGTTCACAAGCAGCCCCAACCGCGTGTCGGGCCAGCCGAGAATGCACAGAAGTAGCGAAAACACCGCGGCGGCGAGCATGGCGGATTGCCACCATGTCAGTCGGGCGAGGGCGCCGACGCCAGAAGCCACGAAGACAAGAGCCGCAATGAGCCAGAGCACGCCGAACACTCGGATGCCGATGTCGCCGACATTGACAGCGCCCGCGAGTATCGTCGTCTTGTACGGCATGTCCTTGAGTTCGGCCAGCCGCAAGTAGGCGATGAACCCCGGCAGGTGCGCAATCGCATGCCCCAGCACGACCACAGCAAGCAGAATACGCATTTCTTGCTCCTTTCAGGCACAGGGAATATGGCCGGTGTCTAGAAGTACGCTTCGTACCCCGCAATGTTGAGTTCGTCGCGCATGATCTCCAGTTCGCGGCGCAGGTTGGGGTTCACGGCGATGCCCCGCTCTCGCACAACCTTCTCCATCTCCCACTCCTTTTCGCCGGCGACGTAGATGCGGTCGTGGCCCGGCTCCTTGCGGGAGTTCTGCAGATCGCGCATGATTTGGCCCGTGATGCGCCGCGAGACCTCCAGCGGGATGAAGTGCTCAATGTCAATGGCCAGGAAGAAGTGCCCCACCATGTAGGGCCGACGGGTGCCGTCGGGAGCGTAGCCCATCAGGTCGCGCAGGAAGGCCCCCTCGCTCAGCGACGCGCACAGGACCTCCACCATCGTGGCGAGGCCGTAGCCCTTGTGTCCGCCGTACATCTCGCCCTGGCCGCCCAGGGGCAGGAATGCCGCCAGACCTTTGTCCAGGTCCTTGAGGATCTTGCGGGGGTCGGTGGCGGGTTTGCCCTCGGCGTCAATGAGCCAGCCTTCGGGGACGGGCTTCTCGGCGCGGGCCAGAACCTCTATCTTGCCGCGCTGGGTGATGGGCGTGGCGCCGTCAAAGCAGAAGGGAAAAGGCATATCCGACGGCGCGGCAAAGGCAATGGGGTTGGTGCCCAGCATCGGCTCGGTGCCGAAGGTTGGGGCGATGGCGGGGCGCGCGTTGGTTACCGTGAAGCCCATCATCCCCTCGGCGGCGGCCATGAGCGGGTAATAGCCCGCGATGCCGAAGTGAGTGCTGTTGCGCACGGCGACGGCGCCTAGTCCGTAGCGGCGCGCCTTGTCCATGGCCAGGCGCATGGCGCGATACGCGATGACATGGCCCATACCGTGGTGGCCGTCCACAAGGGCGGTGGTCTCGGTCTCCTTGACGATTTCAAACTCGGTGCGGGTGCGCTGGACGCCTGCTTTGATGCGGTCGTAGTAATACTTCAGGCGACCCACGCCGTGGGACTCAATCCCGCGCAGGTCGGAGGCGATGAGCACACTGGTGCAAATCCTCGCCTCGTCTTCCGGCACGCCCAGGGCCTGGAACACGTCCATCATGAAGTTTCCCATGACTTCCACGGGGATGTACACAATATCATCGGCCATTGCTGCTTTCTCTCCTTTGGTCAGAACAGGATTTTGCCGCATTGTACCACGAGTTGCGCCTTTGGCTGAAATCAACACGTTTGCACTCGGGCCGCTAGCGGCTATGCCGGCCGCTCTGCAGGTATGCAGAGCGACGGGCTACTGCGTCAGACTTTCCATGAACGCCTGGATGCGCGTGGCCAGCGGCCCCTCGGCGAAGGCGCGCGTGTCGCACATGTCGGCCTCTAGGATGAGGGTGGGGATGCCCGCTTCGCGCTCCAGGATGCGGCGCAGGTCGTATTGGCCGAAGGAGTAGGGCTTGCACGAGCGGTTGGAGTGGAACACGGCCCCCTGGATGTCGTACTCCCGCACCATGTCCAGCATGGCGCGGGCGCGGTTAGGTATCTGCTGGTTGATGTACACGGTTGTGTAGGCCAGCGCAAGGCCTCGGATGGGGTCGTCGGCACCCACCGACACAGCCCAGGCGTTGGTATACGTGTCGGCGACGAAGCACGCGCCGCGCTTGATGAACTGACTAAAGACGGCGAATAGCCGCGGCCAGATGGCGATGTTGTCCCACAGCAGGCGGACTCGCTCGTTGACCACGGCGCCCTCGCCTCGGGCCACGCGCCCCTGGGCCTCGCGCTTGAGCCTGCGGTAGTACCACGGCGCCCAGCGGGTGCCGCGGAGCACGACGATGGGGGCCATGGCGATGAACAGGTCGGGCGCGTTCAGCGGCGACGGGCGCGCTTTACACAGTTCGCGGATTTCCTTCCAGAGGCGCACCGCCTCGTTGGAGTAGGCAACGGCCTGCGACAGGCGATGCGGATTCAGGCGGCGATGGGTGTGGGCCTCCAGCCAGGCGATCATCTCGCGGAGTTGCGCCTCCACGTAGGCGAGGACGCGTTCGGGCGGGGCGTCGTCGTGAACGTAGGGCACGTCCAGCAGGAACAGGGGGATGCCGAAGTGGCGCGCCAGGAACTGGTACCACTTGACCACCGTCCCGCAGATGTTGTTGGACGCGATGAGCAGGTCGGGGCGGGGGAGTCCGGCCATCGGGGCTTTGTCGGGGGCGAAGACCGCGCCGACGGAGGTGCGCGCATAGGAGCAGAGGTCTTGGGAGAATCCTTCGGCCTCGGCAACTTGACATAAATCTGTAGCGACCCGCTGCGCTCCGCATAGCGCGCCGTAGTTCTCGGGATAGACTGACGCGATGCCCATCGCCTCCAGGATTTCTATGGGCGCGCCGCTGGTAACCCAGGCCATCGGCCGTACGCGCCCAATCCAACGGCTGCGAAGGTAGTAGGCCGTCATCAGGCGGTTCAGCGCGGCGGTGCTTTGGAGTCGGCGGTAGGGGCGGGTCGTCATGGTATCGTCCCTCCGAGCATCTCGGCGAAGGCTTGCAGGCGCGTTCGCCACTGGGCTGTGGCAGGGCCAGCGTCGTCTTCCAGCACGATGTGCGGGATGTCGGCCTGTTCCAAGTCGCGGCGGATGTCGGCGTAGTCAAAGGCGTGGGGATCGCAGAACTTCTGTAGGTAGAACACCATGCCCTGCGCCTGTCGGGTCCGCGCCAGGGACATGAGCGCCGGGCCGCGTCGCCAATCCTCGCGGTGCTTGGCGGGGCAGGGAGCGCGTCCCAAAAGGCGGGCAGCCAGCGCGGCCAGTGGCGGGCCATCAGTGGTCGCCTCGCCCTCAAGGTAGCGCGCGCTGGTGCACAGGTCGTCGCGCGCGATTTGGAGGCCGAGATCATCCGCCAGCGCAGGGAGCGTCAGGTCGTCCAGGATTGCCCCGACGACGACAACCCGCGCACGGGAAACTCGGGGCGGCGCGGCTTCCAACTTGGGAATCAGCGCCTCGGCGATGGGAATGAAGTCCTCCTTCGGCATGGTCTGCGCGGCGAGGATGGCGGAGTAGAACTCGGCGTTGCTCATGCGGTCGCGCAGGCCGTCCAGTCGGGCCAACAACGTGCGCAAGCGGTTATAGAGGCCGATGCTTGCGCGGAGGTCTGCGTCGCCGATGGGGTTTCCGGCGAATCGCTCCAGCGCCGCATGAAACTCGGCGAGTTCACGTTGCAGGTAGTCCGCCACATGAGGCCCGTCCAGGCGAGTCGGAACGTTCACAACCCAGGCGAACTGGTCGGCGAAGCGCATCCGCCAGATGTCCGCGAGCGCCTGCATGGTGTCGCAGGAGTGGGCGAACACCGCGCCTGCAAAGGCGCGAAGGTCGCCGTCTGCGCCCTGTTCCAGCAGCGAGCGGGCCAGCGGGCAGGCGTAACTCTGCAGGTGTTCGCTCCACGCGCCGGAACGCGAAGGCCGCTTCCGGATGCGCACGGGGGTGAATCCTGCCGCGTGGATGAGTTCCTCGGGGACGTAGGAACAGAAAACGGCGACGGGCCTGCGGGCGGGGTACTCGGATGCCCACCGCTGGGGCGGGAGTTCGGCGGCGTTGCGAAGCCTCGCGAGAAGGGCGTCTTTGTCGTCGGGCATGGCTTTGTCCTCATCGTGGCGTTGGGTCGGCGGCGCGGGCCGGCGGGCGAATCCAGGTCTCGCCCAAGCCATCGTACCGCGCGCGCAGGGCCTTGATTTCCTGGCGGTGGGCCATGAATCGTTCGCCCGAGGGGATGACCCAGTCCCGCACGTGGTGGTGGAAGCCGTGCGGGGTCCAGCGGTCGCTGCGAGCGGTTTCGTCAAAGCAGATGCGCGGGCCATCGGCGTGGATGCGAATGCGCCCCTCCTGCCCGCAGATAGGGCAGACCGCGCGGTCGCCCTGGATGCGGAAGAAATCTGCGCCGCATGTGGGGCAGGCCGATGGGGGTGGCTCTGCGGGATGGCGCGACACCAGACGGCGGCCCAAGTCGCGGGCAGTGGCGAGGGCGTCGGGTTGCAGGAGCACTTCGCCGGGCCCCGTGGCGTATGCGTCCATCCAGCCCATGAGTTGCCCGCCGAGGGCCATGGCGAGGGCGTTGTAGAACGCCGTAGCGACGCCGCGCCAGGGTGCGAGCCCACCGACGGTGAGGGTAACGGCAGGTTTGAGGCTGGCGTCGGCCCAGGCCTCTGGCGAGGACCACATGAGGAGCCGATCTAGGACGCGCTTCGCCTGAGCGACGGGGCCAACTAGGTACACGGGCGCAGAAAGGAGAAAGGCATCGGCCTGGCGGACCTGTTCCAGGAGGAACTCCATGTCGTCAGAAAGGGGGCACGGTTGGCCCCGTAAGGCGCATACCATGCACCCGGTGCACTGCTCTACGCGCAGGTCAGTGAGTCGGACGAGCGCGAGGACATCCGCTCCCGCGTCGCGCGCGCCTGCCAGCGCCTCGCGAGCCAGGACTTCGCAGTTTCCCCACGTTCGCGCCGATCCAATGAGTCCCAGGATAGTCGCCATTGGCTTCCCTCCGCGAGTGTGCGCTACTGGTTTACGATGCACCTCCGCAACATGTTCAGGGCGGTCGTTACCACCCATGTGCGCCCAAAGGCATCGCGCGTAGGCCGCGTGAGTATCTGGCAATCGGAAACGCTTGGCCCGGCGAGAGCGATGGCGCTGCCGCCCGGCGCGCCGACGATGACTATGCCATATGTGGCGCCGAACCGCTGGCGGATCGCCTCGGCGGCGCCCAGCGCATTGGAGCATGCGTCGGCGCTGTCGTCCCAGGCCGCGCCGATGGTGCCGATGGCACGCTCCGAAGTCGCGACGAGGCCACCGAGGAAGGCCGACACATCGCGCAACGAGGCAAGGCGCTGGTTCAACTGGGCTCCGGTTACCGTCTCCAACACCGCCAACGTCTCGCCCTGCGCCTCCAACAAGCGCAGAACGACTTCCTCCAGGGTTTGCGAACCGGTGCCGTAGATGCTGTCGCCCAGCCGCTCTCGGATTCTGGATTCCATGTCGTCCAGCAATCGGTCTGCCTCGGCGTCCGATTCGGCCTTGGCGGTGATGCGGACATCGGTCTGGCCTGGGTGCGCGTTGAGGCCCACGGTCGGGTTGCGGCTTTGCATGAGGTCGGCGATGCGCTCATCCACGGCGCTCTCGCCGATGGCGCAGGTCTTGAGGACACGGGTCTTGATGATTTCATGGAGTCCGAAGCGGCGACGGAGGTAAGGGATGACGGCGTGCTCCATAAGGTACTCCAGTTCTCGCGGTACGCCTGGGAGCGCGATGACCGCGCCGTTGGGAGTCTCCACGGCGAAGCATGGGGCGGTGCCCACGGGGTTCTCAATGACGACAGCGCCTGCTGGAATGTAGGCTTGCTGGATGTTGTTCTCGGTCATGCGGTAGCCGAAACTGCGGAAGCGGGCCTCAATGGCGGCGAGGAGTTCGGGATGCAGGACGAGCGGTCGGCCAGTGGCGCGGGCTACGGCCTGGCGGGTAACGTCGTCCACGGTGGGGCCAAGGCCGCCGGTGGTGATGACCAAGTCGGCGCGGCGCATGGCGAGGGCGATGGCGGCTGCCGTCCTCTCCTCGTTGTCGCCGACTGTGGTGCGGTAGTGCACGTCAATGCCCAGGGCGCGAAGTTGCCGCGACAAGTAGGCGGCATTGGTGTCCACCAGGTCGCCCAGGAGGAGTTCAGTTCCCGATGTGATAATCTCCGCGCGCATTAGGCGTCTCCGAGTTTGAGGATTTCCACGGCGCCCTGTTCGGCGTCCATGAGGAGCATGCGGTTGCGAAGGGGTTGTCCGCGGCCGGTGATGAGTTTGACGACCTCTTGGATTTCCCAGGCGGCGATCATCATGGGCGTGGCGGCGGGGTTGCCCCATAGGGCCTCGGCGCCGCGCTCCGGCGATTTGCCTTCGGGATACAGCGCGAACAGGCCCGCATCGGTGGGGAAGATGGTCATCACCTGGCCGATGTATCCGGCGATGGCTCCATGCACCATGGGCACGCCGAGCGTCTGCGCGACCCGTTGGAGCAGGAACCGCGTCGGGAGTGTGTCCAGCGCATCCACGATGACCTGCGCGCCGGCCAGCAGGCGCGGGAGCGACCGGGCGTCGGCCCAGACGGTGTGGGCGACGGTCTCCACCGCGGGGTTGAGTTGGCGCACACGGTCGGCGGCGGCGTCGGTCTTGTACTGGCCCAGGTTGGATTCCCAACACAGCGCCTGGCGGTTGAGATTGTTTTCGGCGAAGCGGTCGCCGTCTATCAGGATGAGGCGGCCAACGCCCATGCGGGCCAGCCCCTCCACGATCCAGCCGCCCAGACCGCCAAGCCCGACAATGCCCACGGTTGCGCGCAGGAGGGCCAGTTGCCCGTCCCAGCCGACGGTGCCGAGGCTGCGCTGGTAGCGGGCGGGCAGGATGCAGTTCTCCACGGCGGCGATTTGCACGTCGCGGCGGGAGATGCCGAACTCTTCGGCCAGCGCCTGTTCGGCAGCCAGGGGCAGCAGGCAGAGCGAGCCTTCCTGGATGGCGGTTGCCCGAAGTCGCTCCTGCAAGGCGTTCTCGTTCATGATCGCCCTCCGTGTGTGGGGGATTGGATGGGGGGATTTTAGCACGGGTGGGCGCGCCATGGCAACTTGCGGTAGGGGTGGGGTCGGTTCCGCCTTGCGTTGGTCAGCCCGCGCCGCTTCTCCCTGTGTAACGCTGAGGTGAAGGCGAAGCCTCTCGGTTGCCGAGATTCTTCGCGGCTTCGCCGCTCAGAATGACAGTTCCCAGGGGTTGCTTCAGGCGCTCCGCGCCCTCGCAATGACAAACACCAACAGGCTTTGGAGCCGAATCTCTCGCATTGCACACGTTGCCAAATTCGCGTTCCTGTGGTACAATGCACGCTATACCGTTGCGCGGAGAAGAATAGGAGCATGAGTTCCGACCTGGCGATCACCATCGCGCTTATCGTTACCGCTGTGAGTTTTGATTTCCTCAACGGGTTTCACGACAGCGCCAACGTTGTGGCCACGACCATCTCATCGCGCGCGCTGTCGCCGCGCAAGGCGCTGATCCTTGCGGCAGTGTGCGAGGCCGCAGGGCCGTTCCTGTTCGGCGTCGCGGTCGCTACAACCATCGGCCACGAAATCGTCTTGCCCGAGGCGATTAGCCCCACGGTCATTTTCGCAGGGCTTCTCGGGGCCATCGCCTGGAATCTCATCACGTGGGTCCTGGGCATCCCGTCCAGTTCGTCGCATGCGCTTATCGGGGGGCTGGTGGGCGCTGTAGCGATCTCGCACGGGTTCTCCGCTATCCAGGCTGCAGGCATTCGGAAGACCGTCATCGCCCTGTTCACGTCCCCCATCCTGGGGCTTGTTGTTGGATATTTGTTCATGAAATTGCTGTTGTGGCTTTCCAGGGCGGCGACGCCCCGTGCCAACGAGTTCTTCAAAGGGGCGCAAGTCCTCACCTCTATGGGGCTGGCGCTCAGCCACGGCACCAATGACGCGCAGAAGTCCATGGGTATCATCACGATGGCGCTTCTGAGCGGCGGCTTGATTGATTCGTTCCATGTGCCGGTGTGGGTAATTGCCATCTGCTCGAGCGCCATCGCGCTCGGCACGTTCACCGGCGCTTGGCGCATCATCCGCACGCTGGGCGCGAAGTTCTACCGCATCCGCCCGATTCACGGTTTCAGCGCGCAGGCGGCATCGGCCGCGGTGATCCTCGGCGCGGCCGTGCTCGGCGGGCCCGTCAGCACAACGCAGGTTGTCAGTTCCACCATCATCGGCGTGGGGTCGGCGGAGCGCGTGTCCAAAGTGCGGTGGGGCGTCGCGGGGGATATCGCCGTCGCGTGGCTCCTCACCATTCCCGCGTCCATGCTCATGTCCGCGCTAATCTACTTGCCGCTTCAGGCGTGGCTGGGTTAGTCGTTATTCCAAATCTGGAGGCAGAAGATGGGTTTGAAGGATTTGTTCAAGAAGAAGCCCGACCGTTTTCGGCAACTCCTGGCCGAGCAGGCGTCCAAGACGCTGGAGGGTGTCCAACTCTTGGAGCGGTACGTGCGCGCTCCTAGCCCCGAAATCGTGGACGCGCTGCGTCGCGCCGAGAAAGAGGCCGACGAACTCCGCCGCATCCTCATAGACGAATTGAACCGGACCTTCGCCACGCCCTTTGACCGAGAGGACATCTTCGGCCTGTCCCGCGCCATAGACGATATCATTGATTACGCGCACACATCGGTGGACGAAATGGCGCTGTTCGGCGTGGAGCCGACACCGGATATCGTGGCGATTGTGAAACTGCTGGCCGACGCCGCGACGGAGATTCACCTCGCCGTGCTCCGCCTGAGCGACCATCCGGGGGTCGCGATTGAACATGCGAAGCGGGCCAAGTCGCTGGAGAACCGCGTGGAAGACCTGTACCGTCAGGCGTTGGCCCACCTGTTTGAGGATGTGAAGACGGTAGAGGATGTGCAGCGCGTGCTGAAACTGCGGGAAATCTTCCGCCATCTGAGCAATAGCGCGGACCGCGGGGACGAGGCCGCCAACCTCATCAGCGACATCGTCGTGAAGGGGACGTAGCCCGCCCAACCTACGTGCGGCATCTGGCGGCGCTTTGACGCCAGGTCGCGCGCGTGCGAACCGACAAGTTACGGCAACGGCGGCGCTATGCTGGCTCCCACGGGGTAGGTTACCGCGTAATCGTCAAAGCGGCAATCCGCCGGGGGCCCTGCTTCGGCGAATAGAATGGCGGCCAGGCCGATGCTTCGCACAAGCAACCCATCGTCATCCTGCCACGCGGGCTTGAACTCCACAGGCGTATCGTTGACGAAGAAGCGCACCATGCCGTCTTGTTTGTCCACTAGGATGGTGTTCGCCGCGTCACCTGCGCGGACAGCCGTACACCGCGCCCAGCCGCGCACTTCTACCCACTGGCGGGCCTGTCCGTCGTAGCGCCAGAGGGCTACCCAGCCCGACGGCGACACCATGAGCGCATACATCTCGGATCCGCCGAACACTAAGCCATAGGCCAGAGCGCCGCCACCGACGCGCCGCGCTTTCACGCTGATGCGCACCCAGTCGGACTGCATCTGCACCGGCGCGAGGCTCACAAAGACCAGCCCGCTTTGGCGCGCGAGAATCTGATACTCTCCGCCTACGTAGGCCATGGCGTAGGCCGGATTGTCCGCCGACCGCGGCCAGCCGCTCATCGGGTCGCTGAAGTCATCGTAGAAGGGCGTTGGCGTGCCGCCCGTGGAGTAGCGATAGTTCCGCGCAATGCGCGGGAGATAGCACTGCGGAGGCGCAATGGGGGTGCGCGTGGGCGATGGCGTTGCCGTCGGCGTGGGCGTGTGCGTCGCGGTGGCCGAAGGCGTGCATGTGGGCGTCGGCTCCTGCGGCGTCGGCGATGGCGCGGTCGGCGTTGGCGTCGCGGTAAGGGTTGGAGTGGGCGTCGCGCCAGGGGTTTCAGCAGGCCGCGTTGCTGTCGGCGTGGCCGTGGCCGTGACCGTGGCCGAGGGGGTGGGCACGGTTGGCGTGGCTGTGGCAGAGGGCTGTGGGGTAGGCGTGGCCGTGGGCGACGGGGTGAGCGTCGGCGTGGCGGTGGGCGTCTGGGTTGGCGTGAATGTGGGCAATGGGGTGGGCGATGGCTCGGCGAATGGGCGCAACAGTTGGTACGAGTTTCTTGCGTTCAAGAACCCACTGCCTTCCAGCCGCGGAACTCGGTGCGTGTTGGCGCCGTTCAGAAGAGCGTCGCGCAGGATAGCGGGCATGTCGGCGCGGCTTCGCAGGGCGGGGTACGCTTCCAGAAGCAGCGCTGCTGCGCCCGCTGCCACGGGGCTCGCCATGCTGGTCCCGCCCATCACGTAATAGTCGGCCGGCCCGCCTGGGATGCCATCGTTGTCCACGATGAACGGGTCCCAGCCGCTGCCGAGCGGGTAGGCCCTGTCGCGGGCGGAGATGATGGCCCAGCCCGGGGCCGCGATGTCGGGCTTCGGGCGCTCGTCTACGGTGGGGCCGTGGGCGCTGGAACCGGCGACCGTATTCACCACACCCGGAGATGGCGAAAAGGCGAAGGGGTTGCCCTGGTAGTTTGTCCATGCGGCGCGGCTCACGTAGGCGCTCACCGCGATGCACCCCGCCGCGTCGGCAGGCGTCTCCAAGGTGTAATCTGGATCGGGCGAGGCGAAGACGATGTCAGGGCTTTCGGCGTACACGTGCAGGCGCCTGCCGGCTACCGTAGGCCCCGATGCGCGGACGCGCAAGAAGTAGTCGCCTGGCGCTAGCATGGGCCCGTGAATGAGGCCGGACTCGGTTCCGTAGGCGCTTTCGGCGGGCTCCCACGCCACGCCAACAGGCTCCACCGCATTGCGGGCGTTGTCCAGCACGGAAACCGTGTACGATTCGCGGCGGTTCTTGCCATCGTTCCACACCAGCCGAAGGAGCAGCCGCGCTGTGTTTTGAACCCGGAAGGCCACCTCCACAGGCGTTGCGCTGGCGCCGCCGAGGGTGGCCGCGGCATGACGTCGCTCGTCTGCCGCGTTGCCCGCCGAGCAGAAGACAAGGACCCCTTGCCGCTCCGCCCAGTCCACGGCCTGCGCCAGCGGCGATGTGCCGTCGTGAAAGGCGTCCCACTCGCCGTAACTGATGTTCATGACATGGGCGCCGGATTCCACGGCTTGGTGAATGGCTGCGACGAAAGCATCGGCAGTGGCGGGTGCGCCCTCTTCATCCAGGCCGATCTTGAGGAAGATGAGGTCGGCGCCTGGGGCCATACCGGCGAACTTTCCACCCGACAGCGTGCCGCGTCCTAAAGCCGTGGCGGCGACGTGCGTTCCATGGCCGGAGTATGGGTTCCACACATCGTCATCCACGTCTGGGAAGCGCGACAGGTCTTTGGCAACGAGGGGCGCGGGGAGGTCGGGGTGCGCGGTGTCCAGGCCGGCGTCCAAAACGGCCATGCGGACGCCCGCGCCGGTGTATCCCAACTCCTGCACCCACGACACCTGGGAGGATACCCGCGCCAGGTCGTTGTGGGGGCGGAGGACTTGCTCGGCGGTGTCCAGGCGCACCACATCGTCCAGAGCGGCAAATGCGGCCACCTGCTGAATCGGCCCGGCGGCCAGCACGAACCCGTGCGGATGGATGCCAACCGGTGGCGTCCAGGTCTCGGGGTACACTGTGAAACCGAGCGACTGTGCGCGCTGGGTCCACGCGGAGGAAGGGGCGCCGCGCAGGTAGACGAACATGCGCTGGCGGCGGGGGTCCCAGCGGCTCCCGGCTGTTGCCGAGAGCGCTTCGGCGATGCCGATGCTGGGATTCGCAAGGTACGCCTGTTTGAGGGCCAGTTGGTATTGCAGGAGGGCGCTCATCTTCGCGGCGGGAGATGGTTCCTCGGCATGGCCGCCCGCGGGAAGCAGCGCGAAGACGATAGCCAGGGCGAAAATGCAGCGCCCTGCGGCCCGCAGTATCGTGCGAATAAGTAATCTGCCCCTACCCACGAACGTCGCACTCCTTCTACCGTATCTATCAACGTAAACGAACGATAAAGGTTGCGGGTGCGCGCGAATGGGCGCGTGTCCGGTCAATTGATCATGTTACCGAGCGCGGGTTGACCGGAGGCGTGGAACACCATAGAATGCAAATGCGTCTCCAATGCGCAGGAATCCCGCTGACGCACCGAGGAGGTTACACGTGGCACCCCATGGGTTCTGGACGTCTGCACGACGTCGCAGTCGGTTCTATTTCGGCCTCGTTGCCCTGCTCTTGGGAGCGGCGTCTGTGGCGCTCATTCCGGGTTGCGCGCCGACTCCCACGCCTACGGACATTCCGATAACCCTCACGAGCCAGGCTCCGCTGCCTACCGCAGGGCCATCGCCCGCGCCGTCTCCGTTGCCATCTCCGTCGGCAGTGCCTTCGCCTTCGGTTCGGCTGACGGCTACAGCGGCGCCTCAGCCCACGGCGACGCTGCCCACGCGCCCAACCCCCGGTCCCATGCCAAGCGCATCCCCCACCCCCGCGCCGACGGCAACGCTGGCCCCGGTGGTGGCAATCCGCGCGCTTGTCGTGTCCCCAGGCGATGGCCGCCGACTTTACGCCGTCATCGGGGACCGCGCATATGAGAGCGGCGACGGGGGCGTCACGTGGAGGCCCTTGGACACCATCGGCATCCCGCCCGAGGCGCGCCTGTTTACCCTGGCCCTGGACTACCGCAACCCGGCGGTCATGTATGCCTGCACCAGCGACGGCATCTATCGGCGCGCCGGGGCGGACGCATGGGAGTTTATCCACCCGCTCAATGCTCAGGCGCTTGCGGTGGATTTGGTGGATGCGAATGTCCTGTGGGCGGGCGTGTCGTGGACCACAGAGTACAACGCGGTCATTCTCAAGAGCACCGATGCCGGGCGGACGTGGGGCAAGGCCGATTTCGGCATCCAGGCGTACTTGGGGTATGGCGTTACAAGCATTCTGATTGACCCGGCCGACCCCAACATTCTGTACGCCAACCTGCGCTATGGTGGCCGCTTTGGGTGGCCGGTGGGCTGGGTATACCGAGGCGGGCGGGGCGGCACATGGGAGGCCCTGCGGCTGGGGCCAGAAGCCCAGAGGAGTGGGTTCTCCGAGGATGTCTGTATGCCTCACGGCCTGGCCTTTGACCCCAATCTGCGGCGGTTGTACGTGGGCTGCGACGCCTACTACTACAACAACTCCAGCCTGTTCATGCTCCAGTCGGACAACGCCCACGCGCCCAATTCGCGGGATGTCGCATGGAGCAAGGCGCTGACCCATGGCACGGTCGTTGCGCCCTTTGCGCTGGGCTTCGTCGCGCCGCTGGCGGTGGATGCCCGCCCGCCCAAGGCCGTCTATGCCGTTGTGTCGGGCACGAGCACCGCCTCGGACAAGCCGTACCGCTTCCTCGTGAGCCACGACGACGGCCAAACGTGGGCCGAACTGCCCACGCCTGCTTTCTGAATCAAGGAGGTGCACCATTCGGACACCGGCGGGACAGGAATGCCGATTCTTCTACGGAGACTACGCACGAGGCCGCCACACCGAAATCTGTCGCCTCTTGGAAAGCGGGCCTCGCGCATGGAGACCTGCGCTGTGCAAGACGTGCCCTGTGCCGGGCATCCTTCGCGCCAATGGATGCCCGCACATCGTGCTCTACGGGCGCGTGGAGAGGCGCCTCGGGTTCTGGCAACGGGTGCGCGTTACCGCCGTGTGCGAGAAGACCCGCCAGATTGTCCCGGAGCCTCACGTGGGCTGCGGGCACTGCGGGGAAGATGGCCCGCGCGGCTAGGGGCTCATCAGGCACGTCTCGGTTTGGGCACGCGAACCTCTTGCCGCGCAAATATCGTCTGAATAGAAAGGTCCCCTCTTGACGAGAGTACGAAAGTATGGTACAATAGTGCCTAGTGCGAACCCAAATCTGTTTCAGGAGGCTGAAATGCGTAGAGAGGATCGCTGCGAGGTTCGTGTAATTGACGCGGAGAAGGTCAAGAAGATTTCGGAAACCCTCATTAGCGGCTTGGAAGCCACGCAACTGGCAGATGTGTTTGACGCGCTGTCAGACCCCACACGCCTGCGCATTGTCTCTGCCATTGCCGCCGACGGAGAGGTGTGCGTGTGCGACATCGCCGGCTCCCTGGGGATGACCCAGTCGGCCATTTCGCATCAACTCCGTCTCCTGCGCACCGTTGGCATCCTCAAGAATCGCAAGCAGGGGCGGATGGTGTACTACACCCTTGCGAGCGAGCACATCGGCAAGATCTTTGCTGAGGCTGTGGCCCACATTCGCCAACCCTAGCCCCCAACGCGGTGTTCCCTGGCACCGCTTGCCGTACCCAATTAGCGGCTGTTCCCTGGCAGCCGCTAATTGTTTGCCTTTTGCGAGCCTGGGCCCTCTGTGTTATTATGTGCCGGGCGCGTCCGGCGTCGCAGCAGCACAAACGACGAAGCCGACGCTCCCATGCGATTCGGTTTGAGGAGGAGATGGGTCCATGCGACCTTACATGCTTCTGAACGTGATTCCGTCGCTGCCGCCGACGCTGGTGCGGTTGGCGGAATTGGCCTATAACCTGCGCTGGACTTGGGACCATGACACGATAGACCTGTTCCGCCGTCTGGACAGGGACCTCTGGGAGACGACGGGGCATAATCCGGTGCTGATGCTGGGCACTATCGCCCAGGCGCGCCTGGAAGCGGCCGCGCGGGATGACGGGTTCATGGCGCACTTCCAGCGGGTTTGCGAGCAGTTTGACCGCTACATGACCAACCAGCGCGCCTGGTATACGGAGCATTGTGCCCAATTGCCCGAGTGCCGCGTGGCGTACTTTTCGCCCGAGTTTGGCCTCACGGACTGCATCCCTATCTATTCGGGCGGCCTCGGCGTACTGTCCGGCGATCATCTCAAGTCGGCCAGCGATCTGGGGATTCACATGGTCGGCGTCGGCCTGCTGTACCAGTTTGGCTACTTCAGCCAGTACCTTAGCCCCGACGGTTGGCAACAGGAATACTATCCGGTCAACGATTTCTACAACATGCCACTTCAACTGATGCGCAACCCGGACGGGAAGCCCGTTACGGTACAGGTCAACTACCCGGACGCGCCTGTGAGCGCCCAGGTGTGGCGGATTCAGATTGGGCGGGTGCCTTTGTACATGCTGGACAGCAACCTGCAGCAGAACCGCCCGCGCGATCGTGAGATCACGGGGAAACTGTACGGCGGCGACCGCGAGATGCGCATCCGGCAGGAGATTCTGCTCGGCATTGGTGGGTACCGCGCGCTGATGGCGCTGGGGATTGAGCCGACGGTGTGCCACCTGAACGAGGGCCATGCGGCGTTCCTGTGCCTGGAGCGGGTTCGTGTACTCATGGACCGGTTTGGCCTGAACTTCCACGAGGCGGCGGAATTGGCCCGCGCTGGGAACGTCTTCACCACGCATACTTCGGTGCCCGCGGGGATTGATGTCTTCGCGCCGGACCTTGTGGACCGCTACTTCGGGGGATGGTATCCGATGCTGGGCATCAGCCGTGAGCAGTTCCTGGCGCTGGGCCGCCAGCATCCCGCCGACGCGGGCGAGCCGTTCAACATGGCGGTGCTTGCGGTAACTATGTCTAGCCATACCAATGCGGTGAGCGCGCTCCACGCTACGGTGGCTCGGCGGCTTTGGAGCGGCCTGTGGCCCGCCGTGCCCGAGGCGGAGATTCCGGTGGGGCACATCACCAACGGGGTGCACCTGCGGTCGTGGATATCCGCGGACCTCTCGTCGTTGCTGGATCGGTACCTGGGGCCGAAGTGGCGGGAGGAGCCGAGCGATATGTCGGTCTGGCAGAGGGTGGCGGATATCCCCGACGAGGAACTGTGGCGCACGCACGAGCGGCGGAGGGAGCGGCTGGTGCATTTCGCCCGCCAGCGGCTGCGGGCGCAGTTGGAAGCGCGCGGCGCGCCGCCGGCCGAGGTTGAGGTTGCGAACGAGGTGCTGGATCCCGAAGCGCTGACCATTGGCTTTGCGCGGCGCTTCGCCACGTACAAACGTGCGACGTTGCTGCTGCGCGACCCGGAGCGTCTGGCCCGCATTCTGAACGACCCCGAACGGCCGGTGCAGATCATCGTCGCGGGCAAGGCCCACCCTCAGGATCAGGCGGGCAAGGAACTCATCCAGGCCATCGTGAAGGCGGCCCGAACCGAGGAGTTTCGCCACAGAGTCGTATTCTTGGAGAACTACGACATCAATGTGGCGCGGTACCTGGTGCAGGGCGTGGACGTGTGGCTCAACACGCCGCGCCGCCTGCAAGAGGCCAGCGGCACCAGCGGGATGAAGGCGGCTGCCAACGGCGCGCTCAACCTGAGCATTCTGGACGGCTGGTGGGACGAGGGGTATACGCCAGAGGTTGGCTGGGCCATCGGGCGCGGTGAGATCTACGAGGATGCAGAGTACCAGGATGCGATAGAATCGCAGGTCATCTACGAACTTCTGGAGAAGGAGATCGTGCCGCTGTTCTACACGCGCGGTCGGGATGGCCTGCCGCGGGCGTGGATTGCGAAGATGAAGGCCGCGCTGGGGCGGCTGGCGCCCGTGTTCAACACCGACCGTATGCTCATGGAGTACACGGACAAGTACTATCTGCCCGTGAGCGCGCACTATGTGGCCATGCAGGAGAATCAGGCGCAGCGCGCCCGCGAGTTGGCCGCTTGGAAGGCCAAAGTTCGCGATGGATGGGGGCGCCTTCGGGTGGAGAAGGTGGAAGCCCAAACCCTTGCCGAGGTCCACGTCAATTCGGATGTCGTGGTGCGCGCCCGCGTGGACTTGGGCGGCCTTGCCCCCGACGATGTGGTCGTGCAGTTGTACTACGGGCCGGTGAATCCCGCGGGCGATATTCAGCAGGGGCAACTCGCGCCCATGCAACTCAAGGAGAAGCAGGATTCTGTATACGTGTACGAGGGGACGCTGTGCTTTGGAGCGAGCGGATTGCACGGCTACACGGTACGCATCCTTCCGCATCACCCTGACATGACGACGCCGTTTGATTCCGGTTTGGTGTACTGGTTCAGTTAGGGCAACAGGGCGCTCGCCACGGAACCCTGGTGAGCCTGCGAATTCCCGCGGATGGTGGCAGTAACCCTCCGCGACTTGAGACTACGCCAATACAGCAGGAGGCGCACATGCGTTGGATTGCTCTCACACGGACGCCGGGGCAGAGTTACCGCATGGCCATTTCGTCAACGTCTGCCCGCATTGATCCCGATGAGGCTCGCCGCCAGCACGAAGGGTACTGCCGCGCACTACGGAACATCGGGCTGGAGGTGATGACGCTGCCGCCCGATGAGCGGTACCCGGATGGCTGCTTCGTGGAGGACGCGGTGGTGGTGCGCAATGGACGGGCGCTGTTGACCCGATCCGGCGCGCCGTCGCGCCAGGGCGAGGGCGAGACATTGCACCCCGTGCTGGGAGCCTACGGACTCCAGATTGCGCGCGTTGAGCCGCCTGGGTTTTTGGACGGCGGCGATGTGCTGTGGGTGGAGGGTGTTGCCTACGTGGGGCTTGGCGACCGCACGAACCAAGAGGGCATCGCGCAACTGGCGGACAAACTTGGCGTAGAAGCCCACGCGGTGCCTCTGCCGCCTGGGATGTTGCATCTGAAGTCGGGCGCGGCGTACCTGGGCAACGGGCGGCTGTATGCCGTCGCTGCGTTCGCACCGCTGGCGGAGCGCCTGGGCCTGGAGTGGGTTCCTGTGCCCGAGGGCGAGGAGCCTACCGCCGATGTGCTGGTGTTCGGCGCGAAGGCCGTGATTCCCGCGGGCTACCCGAAAGCAGCAACGTTGCTCAAGGAGTTGGGACTTCAGGTACAGCCGGTGGAGTTGTCCGAGTTTGCGAAAGCCGACGGCGGCCCTACCTGCTTGAGCGTGATTTGGGCTGACGTGCGCCAATAGGCCCGACGCTAGCGGAATTCGCGGCGTCTGCGGTTTCGCCTCAGTCCAGGCGGAAGTGGCAGCCGCTGCTCTCGCGGTTGCGCCAGGCAGCCTCGGCCACGATGATGGCAGCCTGGACGGCGTTGCGCAGGCCGACGAGGGCATCGTTGAGCCGCGTGGTGCGGTAGAAGCGCGTGATGTCATCGTGCAAGTCGTACAGGTCGCCGATGGCGCGCTCCAGGCGCTTCGTGGAGCGGATGAGGCCCACGTAGTTCCACATGATGTGCTGGATGGTGCTCAAGTCCTGCTGGATGAGGGCAGGGTCGGCGAAGTCCTCCAGGCCCACGTCGCGCCACGGGGGCAGGTCGGCGGGGCCCAGGGGAGCGCGGCTGGGCAACGTCCGCAGGATGTGTTCCGCCGCACGCCAGCCCCACACAAGGCCCTCCAGGAGCGATGCGCTGCCCAGGCGGTTGGCCCCGTGCACGCCGGTGCAACTGACCTCGCCGATGGCGTACAGGTTTCGGATGGTGGTGCGGCCCACCGAATCGGCCCACACGCCGCCGCAGAAGTAGTGCGCAGCAGGCACCACCGGCACAGGCTCCTTTGTGATGTCCACGCCGTACTTCAGACACGTCTCGTAGATGTTCGGGAAGCGGCGCAGGATCTTGGCGCGGTTGATGTAGGACGCCAAGTCCAGGTATACGCAGTTGGCGCCGGTGGCCAGCATCTCCTGGTGTATGCTGCGGGCCACGACATCGCGCGGGGCGAGGTCTTTCCACTGGGGCGCGTATTTCTCCATGAAGGGCTCGCCCTGTTTGTTCACGAGGCGCGCTCCTGCTCCACGCACCGCTTCGCTGATGAGGAACTGGGCCGAGTTGAGGTGGAAGAAGACAGTCGGGTGGAACTGAACGTACTCGGCGTTGATGATACGAGCGCCCGCGCGGGCGGCCATGGCCAGGCCGTCGCCCCTCGCCAATGGCGGGTTGGTCGTGTGGAGGAAGATGCGGCCGAGTCCGCCGGTCGCCAGGATGGTCGCCTTGGCGAGGAAGGTGTCCACGCGGTTCTGGGCCTGGTTCAGGACGTAGGCGCCGCCGCAGGATAGGGGTTCGTACACGCGCAGGCGATTGGTCGCGTGATGGGAAGGGGTGAGCAGGTCCACGGCGGTGTGGGCCGGGAGGATGCGGATATTGGGGCGCGCCTGCAGTGCCTCAATCAGTTTGGTCTGGATGGCCTGGCCCGTCGTATCGGCGGCGTGGAGAATGCGCTCGGTGGAGTGGGCAGCCTCGCGGATGTACTCCAATTGGTCGCCGTGGCTGCGGGCGAAGGGGACACCCAGTTGCTTCACGAGGAGTTCTTCCACCAGGCGCGGCCCCTGCGTGGCGAGGATGCGCACGGCGCGACGATTGTTGAGGCCGTCGCCCGCCGCAATGAGGTCCTGGGCAAGCAGTTCGGGCGAGTCGTGGACGCCGCCGCCGATGATGCCCCCTTGGGCGTAGAAGGTGTTGGATTCCAGCGGGTCGGGCGCGCTGGTGATGACGGTGATGGAAAGCGATGGGTCTTCGGCCAGGCGCAGCGCGGCAACGGAGCCCGCGATGCCGCAGCCGATGATGAGGACGTCGCTCTGTACGATATCAGCAGACATGAAGCACCCTCTTCACATGGCGATTTGCTGGGCGAGATTCGCTCGCAGGTCTCATGCCAGGGCGAGCATGCGCTCCAGGGCCTTGTTGGCCCACTTCTGCACATGCTTGGGCACCCGGACACGGTTCACCATCCGCCCCTGCGTCAGTTCGTCCAGCGTGTAGGCGAGGCTCTGGGGCGTGATTCGGTACATGGCGCCGCACTGGGATCGCGCGAGCGGCACGACGGTCTTGTCGGGATGCTGTTGCGCGAGCCGCTCCACGAGGTGGATTTCGGTGCCGACGGCTACGATTGCCCCTGGCGGGAGTTCGTTTACATAACGCACGATGTAACTGGTGGAGCCTGCCGCATCCGAGCGGGCGACAACCTCCGCGGGGCACTCGGGGTGCACGATGACACGGACGCCAGGGTACTGCGCGCGGACGGCGTCCACGTCGGAAACGGTGAAGCGCGTGTGCACGTGGCAGAAGCCCTTCCAGACGACGATGCGGGCGTCGCGCAGGCGTTCCGCATCGGGCGCGTCGGGATCCCAGACCCCAATTTGCGAAGGGGGCACGCCCAAGGCCAGAGCCGAGTTTCGGCCCAGGTGCTCATCGGGGAAGAACATGACGTGAGTCCGCTGGGAAAAGGCCCATTGGATCACCTTCTGCGCGTTGGCCGAAGTGCAGACGGCTCCCCCGTGCTCGCCGCAAAAAGCCTTCAGGTCCGCATACGAGTTCTGGTAGGTTACGGGCACGATGTCGTCGCCCCAGATCGCTGTCAGGGCGTCCCACGCGAGGACGGCCTGCTGGCGGGTGGCCATGGCGGCCATGGGGCACATGGCGGTTCGGTCGGGTATGAGAACGACTTGGTCGGGCGCGCAAAGCATGGCGGCGGTCTCGGCCATGAAGTGCACGCCGCAGAAGACGATGTAGCGGGCATTGCGCACCTGGGCAGCCCGGCGCGAGAGTTCCAACGAATCGCCGACGAAGTCGCCCATGGCGACGATGGAATCGCGCTGGTAGTGATGCGCCAAGATGACCAGGTCGGAGCCGAGGGCGGCTTTCGCGGAACGCACGCGCTCCACTGCCTGCTCTTCGGTCATGGTGGCATATTCCTGGGGTAGTTTCATCCCATATGCTCCTTGTTCCCTATGCGCCTTGAGGGTAGAGTTCCAGGCTGATGTCCAGCGCCTGGGGCGAATGGGTCAGCGCGCCGACGGAGATGTAGTCCACGCCGGTGGCGGCGATCTTCGTAACGGTGCTCAGGGTAACTCCGCCGGACACTTCCAGTTTCACCCGGCCCTGAGCGCGGCGGACGGCTTCGCGGATGTCGTCCAGACTCATGTTGTCCAGCATGATGCGGTCTACGCCGAGGGCGAGGGCCTCGTCCAGTTCGGCCAGCGATTTGACCTCCACTTCCACGAGCACACCCTTGGGCAGGCGCTCGCGCACTTTGCGCACGGCCTGGGTGATGCCGCCGGCCGCGGCGATGTGGTTGTCCTTGATGAGCACCATGTCGTAGAGGCCGGTGCGGTGGTTCTGTGCACCGCCTAGCCGCACAGCCCATTTGTCCAGCAGGCGCAGGCCTGGGCAGGTCTTGCGGGTGTCCAGGATGACGGCACGGGTCCCGGCGACGGCGTCCACGAATCGGCGGGTGTCGGTGGCGATGCCCGACATGCGCTGCAGGAAGTTGAGGGCGGTGCGCTCGGCGGTGAGGATGCTGCGGGCGGGGCCGAAGACGCGGGCGACGACGGTGCCCCGTGTTACGCGGTCGCCGTCGTTCGCAAGCGCCGTGAACTGGATGGCGGGGTCCACGGCGGCGAAGACCAGGGCGGCAACTTCCAGACCCGCGATGACGCCTACCTGCTTGACGACAAGGTCCCCCTTGAGATGGAGATCGGGCGGGATGGTCCATTGGCTGGTGATGTCGCCTGGGCCGACATCCTCGGCAAGGGCACGGGCGATGATTTCTAGCACTTGAAGTCGGACTGCGGTGTCCATCGGGCTCCTTCCTCGGTGTGCGTTTGGCCACATTATACCACAGCAACCCGCGGAGGGCGAAGCGCGGTGGGGCGAGTCGGTTTCATCTTGTGTTGGTCTGTACGGTGCATCGCCTCCCGGCTCTGTCATGCTGAGCCGAAGGCGAAGCATCTCGGTCAGCGAGATTCTTCGCGGTTTCGCCGCTCAGAATGGCGGTAGATGCCGCCCGACTTTGGGACCGAGTTCCGGGGCGGGCGCGGTGGGGGCGGTAACTGCGAGTAACGCGAATCCACGCGAAGGGGTTGCGAGGTTCTTCGCGGCTTCGCCGCTCAGAACGACAGTAGACACCAGCAGACCCTGAAGCCGAACTTGAGAGTTCGGAGGCGCTTGACAAATGTGAGATCATCGTCTATAATAGCAATAATTTGATATGTGGGCGGGAGACCCGTGGTGGTGCCGAAGACTAGGCACGCCAGTGTGGTACGCGGGAGATGGCCCTCGGACCGCATGGCGCGCCCCATAGGCGGAAGGAGGGCCTGCGATGTCTGACCATCAGCGAAGTCTATCCCGCCGCGGCTTCCTCAAACTTTCAGCTCTCGGAGCCGGGGCACTGATGCTCAGGAGCATTGAGCGCGAACTTGCCGAAAAGGCAATTGCGGCCCCGGCCCACAACGAACTCCAACGCACACTCTCCGCGGCAACTGTTCACGTCGTGCCCGACCTCATCCTGATGAACGGCCGGGTGGTAACCATGGATCCAGCCGACACGATAGCAGAGGCAGTCGCGATCCACGGGGACCGTGTCCTCGCAACCGGCACGAATGATGCGGTGCGCGCCCTGGCGGGGCCGAACACGCGGTTCTTTGACCTGCGGGGCCGCACGGTAACACCGGGTTTCGTGGACGCGCACTGCCACGTTTCGCCCTACGGTCTCATCGGCGCGCCGTACATTGACTTGAACCCGGCGATCGTTACGACAGTCGCGGAGATGCAGGCGCTGATCGCCGAGGGATGCGCGCAGGCGGGGCCGGGCAAGTGGGTCATCGCACAGGGATACATCTCGTATGAGGGCGAGTATCCCGACAAGACGGTGCTAGACCCTGCGTCGCCGGACAATCCCGTGATGCTTATCAATCAGGGCGGGCACATGGGGGCTGTCAACTCGTATGCCCTGGCTCTGGCGGGAGTAACCGCGGCGACTCCCGACCCTCAGTTTGGGATCATCGTGCGGGATGCCTCAGGCGAGCCCACGGGGGCGCTGGTGAACCATGCCGCCATGGATATTTTCCGTAGCCTCTGGAGCGACGAGGTGCTCACGCCGGATATCCGCTACCAGTCCGTCCTTCGTCCTCAGGATGACTTGGCCTCGTTCGGCATCACAACCTACGGCGATGTGAATGTGCGCGGCCTTACCTCTGCGCAATCGTATTTTGACGCCGCGCGCAACGGCGATCGCACGATCCGCGGATACATTCTCAACACGATTGAGTACTTCAAGGATTTCACGGGAAGGCCGGCTGCGATTGAAGCGATGCGCTATGAGGATGAATTCCTCCATTTCGGCGGCTACAAGTTCCTGGTTGACGGTGCCATCATGGCTGCCTACACACACATGCCACACAATGGAACCGTCTGGAACATGCCCACATGGAACCGCGCCCCTCTGTTGCAGGTCGTCCGGGAGGTGCACGAGATGGGCTACCAGTGCGCGTTCCACTGCATCGGCGACGCCGCGGTAGATTTGGCGCTGGATGCCATAGAGTTCGCCATGAACGCGCATCCACGCCCGAACCCGCGGCATCGGCTGGAGCACGCAGTGCTGAACACCGATGCCGCCCTGCAGCGGACCCGCGATTTGGGCGTGCTTGTCTCCACTCAGCCGCACGGCATTCGCCTGCTTGGCGAGGAGATGCGCGAGATGTGGGGAGAGCAGCGCGCCCAGCGCATCATGCCCACGCGCCGATGGCTGGACTTGGGCGTGCCGTTGTCGTTGAGTTCGGATTGCCCGACCCTCCCCTGGTGGCAACCGCCTATCGTGATGGCCGGCGCGGTAACCCGTCTGACATCCAGCAATGCTGTGCTCGGCGAAGATCAGGTGATGACGGTGGAAGAGTGCATGCGCGCGTATACGATGGGTGGCGCCTACGCGTGCTTTGAGGAAGATGTGAAGGGCTCGCTGGAACCGGGGAAGTTCGCCGACCTCATCGTTTGGAGGCTGGATCCGTACACGACATTGCTGCCGGATATGTTGGCGGCGCATCCTGTGGACTTGACGATGGTCGGCGGAAAGGTCGTGTTTGAGAGGTATCGGCACATTTTCCTGCCGGTGGTTGCGGCACAGTAGCGCGCCCAATGCGATGGCAGATGAGGTGAGAGTGAGCGCGGGCCTCCGACGCACCCCAAGGATGCGCCGGAGGCCTGGCTGTTGGGGCAGCAACGCCTAGGGCTTGCGGTACGCCTGCGGGATGTACTCGGGCAGGCGCTTGGGTGCCATGATGCGCCGGATGCGGGCGAATCGCTGGATGCCGCCGACCAGCGGCACCGTGGGCCAGTCCTCGCCAATGAGCGGGCGGGCGTAGCGCACGAAGTCATCGGTAACGTCCACCTTGCTGGGCGCGAGCCACTTGACCGGGAACGAGCGCTCGGAGTTGGCCACGGCCTCCAGCGGCACCTTGTCGTAGTACACGGTGTACAGCGGGCCAGGTTGGCGCAGGATGGTGGCCATGTATCCGGTGCCCGATTCGGCCGCGATGATGACGGCATGGCGGCCTACGTTGTACGCCTCGTCCAGGTCCACAACGGATGCATATACCATATTGTGCCGCTGATCCGTGCCTGGGACGTTGCCGCGGGCCGCTCCCCGCGCCCGAAGGCCGACTTTGTTCAGGTAGTTGACGACGATTTGCTCTACCGACAGTTCGGACGCGGAGAAGGCTATGTGCCCGAAGGCGTCCTTCACGGCACCAATGTCGCCCACATCCAGCCCCTCGCTCACGACGACAATCGCCCGCCCGCGCTCGCGGAGCAGGTCATTGACCCTGTCGGCAAGTTCCGGAAGGGTGAGGCCCGCTTCGGGCATGTAGATTTGCAGCGGCATCTCGCGGTCGGGGTCGGCGAGTCGCGCGGCGGCGGGAATGAAGCCGATCTTGCGCCCCATGACCTGGAGCACGAGGACCGGGTCGGCAGGGGACGAGCCTTCGTTTTCCTCGTTGGCGCACTGCACCATGAGGGCCCAGTAACGCGCCACGCTCCCATAGCCCGGCGTATGGTCTATGAGTTTGAACTCGCTGTCGCCCACGTCGTTGTCTATCGTCTTGGGCACGCCCGTGGCGACAAGGTCCAGTCCGCGCTCGGCGGCGAGTTTGGACACCTTGTGGGCGGTGTCCATGGAGTCGTTGCCACCGATGTAGAAGAAGTAGCCGACATTGTGGGCGCGGAATACCTCTATGATGCGCTCGTAGTCCTCGCTCTGGGAGGGCCTGAGTTTGTAGCGGCAGGTGCCGATGGCTCCTGCGGCGGGCGTTGTGCGCAACAGGGCGATTTCCTCGCGGGGCTGGGCCGAGAGGTCAATGAGTTCCTCTTTCAAGACCCCCTCTATGCCGTGCAGGGCCGCGTAGACCGTTCCGAACGTATCCGGCATCTCCAGGCAGGTTTCTACAATGCCGCGCAGGGAGTTGTTGATGACCGGCGATGGCCCGCCAGATTGGGCGACGACGACATTTCGCGGTTTTGGCATACCCTCGCCTCCGTGCCTGTGTCAGTCTTCTAGCCACTCGGTGTGGAACGTGCCGGGCTTGTCAATGCGCTTGTAGGTGTGGGCGCCGAAGTAGTCCCGCTGCGCCTGTAGCAGGTTCGCGGGCAGGCGCTCGCTGCGGTAGGCGTCAAAGTAGGCCAGCGAGACGCTCATGGCAGCGCAGGGGATGCCCATCCCGACAGCGGTCTGGATGACGCGGCGCCATGACTCCTGGCGGCTCTCCACGGCTTGCTTGAACTCGGCGTCCAGCAGGAGGTTGGGCAGGTCTGGGTCGCGGAGGAAAGCCTCACGGATGCGGCCCAGAAGTTTGGCGCGAATGATGCAGCCGCCGCGCCAGATGCGCGCCAGTTCGGCCAGGCGCAGGTTGTAGTTGTACTCGCGAGACGCGGCGCGGAGCAACGCCATGCCCTGGGCGTAGGAGCATATCTTGGAGGCGTACAGGGCGGCGCGCACATCCTGAATAAATGCCGCGCGGTCGCCGTGGAAGGCGGGCTTGGGGCCGGACAGGACTTTGGAGGCGGCGACGCGCTCGTGCTTGAATGCGGACAGCAGGCGGCCCTCTACGGCGCTGTTGATGGTGGGGGTGGGCACGCCCAGGTCAAGAGCGTTCTGGGAAGTCCATTTGCCGGTACCCTTCTGCTCGGCCTCGTCCAGGATGACCTCCACCAGCGGCTTGCCGGTGTCGGGGTCCATCTTGGCGAAGATGTTGGCGGTGATCTCAATCAGATAGGAGGACAGTTCGCCCTGATTCCACTCCGCGAAGATGTCGTGCAATTCGGCGGCCGAGAGACCCAGGCCGCGATGCAAGATGTCGTAGGCCTCGCTGATGAGTTGCATGTCGCCGTACTCAATGCCGTTGTGCACCATCTTGACGTAGTGGCCGGCGCCGCGCGGGCCGATGTAAGAGACGCAAGGGTCGCCGTCCACTTTGGCCGCGATGGCCTGGAACATCTGCTCCACCAGGGCGTAGGCCTCGGGCTGGCCTCCGGGCATGAGGCTTGGCCCCTTGAGCGCGCCTTCCTCGCCGCCGGAGACTCCCGTGCCGATGTACAGCAGGCCGGCGGCCTCCAACTGCGTGGAACGCCGCTCGGTATCCATGAAGAACGAGTTGCCGCCGTCTATCAGCAGGTCGCCCTTGTCCAGCAGCGGGGTGATTTGCTGGATGACCTCGTCCACGGGCTTGCCGGCCTTGACCATGATGAGAATCTTGCGGGGGCGTTCCAGGGCGGCGACGAATTCCTCCAATGTGTAGGTGGGGACAATTCGCTTGCCAGCGATGCGCGTTTCGGCAAACTCCCGAGTGCGCTCGGCGGTGCGGTTGTACACTGCGATGGAGTAGCCGCGGCTCTCAATGTTCAGCGCTAGGTTCTGGCCCATGACGGCCAGGCCGATGAGTCCAAATTGGCACTTGGATTCTGACATCTTATCCTCCTCACTAGACTTCTGGTCAAGGGTGTTGGGTTGCGTTCTTCAGGCGATACAGGGTTTCGCCAGCCTTGTGCACGACGAGAATGCCTTCATCTTCTCGGCCCTCCCAGTCGCGCGGGTTGATGCTGGCGGGATCTAGGTAGCCGAGGTTGACCTTGCGGCAGCGTTCGGCAGGGATGCCCGTGGCCAGGGTAACTTGGATTCGCGGCCGCTCCACGCCGTTCTCGTAGGTGCCGATGCCGCGCAGGTGGGTGGAATGGGCCAGGACGCCCCATGGGTAGCCCTTGAAGTGATCCCACTGCTTGGTGAAATAGTCTCGCACGTGGTAGCCGATTTCGTCCAGAATCTTGCCATGGGTGTAGGAGATTTCGTGGATGTGAGGCGCGTAGATGATGACCTCGCCGCCGTCGGCGATGATGGGCTCGGTCTTGTACATGCCCTTGGCGGCAGTCCACAGGTCGTCGTACATGGGCGGGATGATGGACAGCACGCGCTTGTACGGGCGATCCACGTAGGTGATGTGCAGTTGGGCCGAAAGTTCGGCGGCGGCGCGCTGCGATTCCTCCGGCGTGCCGAAGAACACCCCTGCCACGGCATCACCGTGCACGACGATGCTGAAGCACAACTTGGGGATGGGAATCATGGACGCAGCGCGATCAATGACGCGCCGAACGGGAGTGTCTTCCCGCCCGATGATGTTCATGCTGGTGATGAGCGCGCCGAGCCAGTGGGAGAAGTTGATGACGCTCGGCCCGCCGATGCCCGGGAAGAAGTACTTGTTCCCGCCGGAGAACCCGACGACCTCGTGGGGAAAGACCGGCCCGCAGATGATAAGCACGTCGTAATCAAAGATCCTCTTGTTCAGGGCCACGTCCACATCCTGCACCAGTCTGCCGTCTGTGATGGCCGCGATGTCGGACGCGGGGATAGTGCCGAGGCTGACGAATGTCTCGGCGATGTCCCAGCGATGGTTGTAGATGTTTACATTGGGGAAACGGCGGGCGCGTTCGTCGGCAGGCAGGCCCACCAACTGGGCGATGCCGGCCTCCGATAGGGGCTGATGGGTGCCTAGGGCGACCAGGTAGTCCAACTTGTGCGCCCTGTGGCCGATGGTCTCGTAGATGATGCGGAAGAACAGCGGAATGGGCGCGGTTCGGGTAGTGTCCGGGATGATGACAAGGACACGTTGATTGTCCACGGGGCGCTGCGCAAACGCTTCGGCGACGATTGCCCGAATCTCGGTTTCGCTCAAAGGCTGATGGAGCGAGCCTTGTCCGATCATAGAAGCCTCCCATTGCGCATGATAGACAACGCACACGTTTGCATTATGCACCGTATGGGCGCGATTGTCAAGAAACCGGTCGTGTCCCTGCAGCGTACCGTGTCCGGCCAGGTCTCGCTGGCGGCCGAATCGCGACGTGCGCGAGGGGAGAGCGCGCCGCCTATGTCCCGCCGGTCGCGTATGCTGCACGAATCAGGTGTTCCACGTCCCGGACGGTGCGGTCAAAGGCGCCCTCCTTCTCCAGTTTCAGGCTGGTTACCGCGGCGGCCCAGATGACCGCGTCGCGAGGGGGCACGGAGAGGCGTCGGCTGAGGTAAGCGCCGGTGCAGGTGTCGCCGCGCCCGCTTCGGCCCCGCACGGCCGATACGACGAAGGGCGCCTCGTGCAATTGCCCGTGGGCATACAGGATGACGCCGCCGCCATGCGTGATGAGGACTTCCTTCGGCCCCCAGGAGGCCAGGATGCCGGCGGCTTTCCGCGGGTCGCTTTCTCCCGTGAGCCTTTCGGCTTCCACAGAGTCGGCCTTGAGGACATCAACGAGGGCGAGGATGGGTTCCTTGCCGGGCCAGCGGTCGTACACAAGGGTGCCGTTGTGGTTCACGCGGACGTACCCCTGCACGTCCAGCGAAATCTCGCCGCCCCTCTGCTTCAGGGTTTGGATGACCTCTATCGGCACTTCGCCGCGCATGGACGCGCCGATGTGGAACACGCGCGCCTGCACGTTGCCCACATCCTCAGGGCGAAACGGGCCGGCCGAACTGGTGGTGTAGATGACGCGGTCATCCAGGTTGGCCGTGGGGTAGACCAGGCGAAGGCATGTGGACTGGGGCGTGAAGATGGGGATGACGGTTACGCCCAGGGCAAGGAGCGGGGCATAGGATTCGCTGTCCTCCTGGGCCAGGCGGGTGATAACGGCGACACGCAAACCCATTCGCGCCGCCACGCTGGCCCCGAAGAAGTACGCGCCCCCGTGTTGCGTATGCTGACGGTCCGGGTACACGATGGTGTCCTTGGTGTAGTGGCCGAGGAATGCAATGTCAAATGGTGTGTCAGGCATCGTGTTCGCCTCCTTGTTCGCCTTTTGGGAAGGATTGCCGATTCACGCGAGGGCGGCGAGCATGGCGCGGCGCAGGGCCTGGCTCGCGCCTGCGATGTCGCCGGTCAGGCGGATGTGAACCACGGGCCTGCCAGCGCTGCGCAGGGTTTGCTCGTCGCCGAGGGCTTGCGCGTCCTTGAGCACCGAGAACGTGTAGGGCTCGCCGGGTATTTC
>JBBIHX010000004.1:46107-62658 GCA_037446815.1 Caldilineae bacterium
GGGGAGCCTGCGTATCGGGCAGGTCCAGGGATCCGTGCCGCACGAAGCGCGTGAGCATTTCGGTGGTGTTGCGCTTGGCCTCGGCGACGTTGGGTTGGTCAAAGGGATTGACCTGCAGGATGTGGCCCGCGATGGCCGTCGCCATCTCCCAGCAGTAGAACTCCGCGCCGAGGTCATGGGGATCTGCCAATTGGCGCATGAGGGCGGCAGGAGCGGACTGGGCGCGGGTCGCGTCATGGCCGGGCGCGATGGTGACGAGCGCGGGGTCGGGGAGGCGCTGCGCTTCTGCGATGAGGTTGCCCGCGGGGGGCAGCGGCACCGGCAGGATGCCCGTTCCTCGCTTGCCCGTGCTTTCGGCGAGCAGTTGCTCAATCCACAATCCCAGATCGGCGAACTGCGGGGATATCGCGAGGGCAACTTTGTCTCGCCCCTGTCGCGCCATTGCGCCGAGGAATGCGCCCAGGATGGCGCCGGGGTTCTCATGGACCGGAACGGCGGGGCTGCAGCGAGCGGCCATGTCCTGCGCCGACCGAAGGACGCGAGCGATGTCCACGCCGGCCAGGGCCGCGGGAACGAGGCCGAACAGCGACAGGGCCGAGTAGCGGCCGCCGATGTCGGTGGGGTTCAGGAAGACGGCGCGGAAAGCGTTGTCGCGGGCGATGCGCTCAAGGCCGGAGTCTGGGTCGGTGATGGCGATGAAGGCATCGCCGGGCGAGGGCGTGATGTCGCCGGCCCGCCGCCAGAAGTACTTGAACAGGGAGAGCATTTCTATGGTGCTGCCCGACTTGCTGGCGACGATGAAGAGGGTATGGGACAAGTCTATGGCGTTTTCGCACCAGAGGACAGCCGCCGGGACGGTGCTGTCCAGCATATGGAATCGCGGGCAGCCCTCCGCCGGGGCCAGGTTCTTGGCCAGCACGTGGGGGGCCAGGCTGCTACCGCCCATGCCGAGCAGGACGATGTCGGTGAAGCCGGACTCGCGGATTTCCCGCGCAAAGGCCTGGATTTCTGGAACGCGGGGCTGCATGGTCTCCGCAACGGTGAGCCAACCGAGTCGGTCCACGATCTCGCGCCCGTCGGGCGAGCCCCATACGGTGGGGTCGTGATCCCAGATGCGAGGAATAATGCGGTTCCGTTCCAGTTCCCGCAGGGCATCGTCTACGAAATGGGATTGCACGCGAATTGCCTCCTTGTCGCAACATCTATGCTGCTCGGCGCCCAGTTTACCACAAGGGCCGCCCAGGAGACAAGCGGGGCTTGGGCCGGACACGGTTCCATCTTGTGTTGGTCTGTCCCTCGCACCGCCTCTCCACTCTGTCATGCTGAGCCGAAGGCGAAGCATCTCGGTCAGCGAGATTCTTCGCTCTCCGCCGCTCAGAATGACGGTAGGTGCCAAGAGACTTTGTTGGTCTGTCGCGACGAGGGCAAACTGTGATATAATGAGTTGCCGCGATGTCGCGAGCACACGCCAAAGGAGAGGCCGTTGGGCGAAGAGTTCTTTCCTGCCGAGCCACGCTCCCTGGAAGAGACCGGTCTGGGTTTGCTTCCCCTTGCCGACCTGGCGATCAAGATTCTGTACGTTACCGGACAGATGACGGGGTTTGACCTGGCCCAGGCGATGGGGTTGCCCTTCCAATCGGTGGTAAGCCGCGTTCTGGATTTCTTGAAACGCGAGCGATACTGCGAGACGCGGGGTGTTGCGGGATTCGGCGAAGGGTCATACCAATACTCGGTAACGGAAAAGGGGAGCGCCAAGGCGCACGAGGTGCTGTGGCGCAACCAGTACACAGGGCCGGCGCCGGTGCCGTTGGCGGAGTACTGTCGGGCGGTTCGCGCGCAGGGCCTGCCGGAGGTTCGCGCTGACCGCGTGGCCCTGGAGGCGGCGCTGGGCGACTTGGTGGTGAGCAGGGGTCTTGTGGAGCAACTCGGGCCTGCGGTTGCGGGCAGGCACTCGCTCTTGTTGTACGGGATGGCGGGGTGTGGGAAGACGAGCATCGCGCGCGCCCTGGCCAATCTCCTCGCCGTAGGCGACGTGTACGTGCCGTATGCCGTGGAGGCGCAGGGCGAGATCGTTCTGGTGTACGATAACGTTCTGCATGGCCCGCCCGTCAAAGGGCTCCCGGCCGAGCAGGAGCAGGCGGGGGTTCGGCAAGACGGGCGATGGGTGCGGATTCGGCGGCCAGTGGTGGTGCTGGGCGCGGAGTTGCACCTGGAGGCGCTGGATCCGTCTCTGGACGAGGTGGCGCGGTGCTACAGCGCCCCGCCGCAGATTCGCGCGAACAACGGTGTGATTGTCCTGGATGACCTGGGCAGGCAGCTGTCGCCGCCGGCGGGTTTCCTGGCCCGACTTACGCATCTGCTTGAGGCGCGGTCGGACCGCCTGGCGTTTCGGACTGGGCAGCGCGTAGAGGTGCCTTTTGAGGGGATTCTCATCGTAACCACGCACCTGAACGTCCGGGACCTGGGCGACGCGGCGATGCTTCGGCGCATTCGGCACAAGGTGGCTTTGCGCGCCCCCACGTTTGACGAATACCGTGAGATATTCCAGAAAGCATGCGCGCAGCGGGGCGTGGCATATGACGAGAACGCGCTGGCCTACGTGCTCCAGAAGTACTACGTGCAGCCGAAGGTACCCCTGCGGGCCGCCGATCCGGGCGAGATTCTGACGCGCTTGATGGATGTGGCGGCATTTCGGCAGGTGCGGCCGGTCCTTTCGGTGGAGTTGCTGGACCTCGCCTGCCGCGCCTATTTCGTGGATGGCACGGGGGAGGGGAGCCGTTCGTCGTGAGTTTGTGGCGAGATGTTGGGTGGCGCTGCAGTTTTGCATGTGTGGCTACCGTGTGTTATGATTAGGCGCAGTCGGCAGTCCGCAGGAGCGGAGCACGTGATGGCCCATTCACGACAAGCCTCATCCAAATCCAAAGAGAGCAAATCGCCTCGGCGCTGGGATACCAACGGGTATACACTGTTGCGCGAAACCAGCCGCTTGATCAGTTCTGTCCCCGACATCCGAGCCCTACTGGAATTGCTGTATGAGGAGATACGTAAACTTGTCGCGGCAGATACGTATTATGTTACGCTGTACGACCCTCGCACAGATGAGGTAAGCGTTGAGATTCTGATAGACGAGGGCGAGCGGTTCCCGCGGGCGCGGCGGAAGGTTACTACGGGTCTTACACGTTGGGTCATAGACAACCGTCAGCCGCTCCTGGTGCGCGACATGGAGCGCGATGTGCTCCCGTGCAAGCCGGTTTTCATGGGCAAGCCGCGCATGTCGCGGTCGTGGCTGGGCGTGCCCATGATGCTGGGAGACCGCGTCATTGGCGTGCTGGTTGCTGCCAGTTATCAGCCGAATGTCTACGATGAAGAGCACCAGGAAATCTTGCTGCACGTGGCAAGCCAGGCGGCAGTGGCCGTTGAGAATGCTCGCCTGTATCAGGAGAGCCGCCTGCGCGTTCGGGAGTTGGATGCACTGCAGCAGGTGAGCCTGCAACTGGTGTCGTCGCTGGACTTGTCGGCGGTGCTGCGGTTGGTAGTGCGAACGACGCTGGAGTTGACGGGCGCCCGCGATGCCCATGTCTTCTTGTACGACGAAGGAACCGGTCGCTTGTCGTTTGGCGCGGCGCTGTGGTCCACAGGCGAAACGGATCTGCGGCCGGAAACCACGCCCCGCCCCGACGGAATCACCATGACCTGCGTGCGTTCCGGCGAGGCTGTGGTCATCAACGACTGCTCGTCGCATCCGCTGTTCCGGGATCCATCGGCGCGAAAGGGCGGCCTGCGTTCCATCGTCAGCCTTCCGTTGCGGCGGGCTTCTCACGTGCTGGGCGCGCTGAACGTGGCTTTTGTGGAACCTCATGTGTTCGGCGATGATGAGTTGCGTCTGCTCGGCTTGCTGGCCGACCAGGCCGCGATTGCCATTGACAACGCGCGGCTGTTTCAGGCGGCACGGGATCGCGCGGAACGGCTGGCTGTGGTGGGGGAGATCGCGAAGGCAATTACGGCGACGTTTGATTTGAACGCGATTGTGCTGGCCGTTTCGCGGTCGCTTGCGCCACTGCTGCCGCACAAGCATATGGCGTTGTGGCAACAGAGCGGCTCGGACGGCGAGTGGGTGGCTGTGAGTGCAAGCAACGGGGACGTGGGCGAATTGCGCGCGGCGGTGGAATCGCTGATACTCGCGGATGCGCCAATGGTTCCCTGTGTCTGGACGGCGGATGAGCGGACGCAGCCGGAGGCTCGGCAGGCGCTGGCCTCCGCCGGGTTGCGGTCGCTGGCGGTGGTGCCGGTCGCCGCAGATGGACGGCGCATCGGACTATGGACGGTTGGCGCTCAGGAGGCGGATGCCTTTGGTCTCAGTCAGTTGGGACTGCTGAGCCAGGTTTCGGGGCACTTGGCCATCGCCATTCAGAACGCGCAACTGTATTCGGAGATGGAAAGGGCGCTGGAGCAGTTGCGCCAAAGCCAGACGCAATTGGTTCGGTCGGAGCGGATGCGGGCGCTGGCGGAATTGTCGGCAGGTGTGGCGCACGATTTCAACAATGTGCTCACGAGCATCTTGGGTCGGGTGCAGCTGATGCTCACCCATGTGCAGGATCCGGCTACGCGAGAATCGCTCCAGGTAATTGAGCGGGCGGCACGCAACGGCGCGCAAACGGTGCGGCGCATCATGGGCTTTGCCCGCCACCGCGAGGGCGAGGAGTTCGTGCCGCTGGATGTCAACTGCCTGGTGGAGGACGCCATTCTGCTCACGGAGCCGCGCTGGCGCGATCCGGTTTCGGATCGGCCGCCGATAGAGGTTAAGTTTCGGCGGGGCAGGCCGATGGCAGTCATGGGGTCGGCTGCGGAACTCAGCGAGGTGCTCACCAACTTGATTTTCAATGCGGTGGACGCAATGCCCAAGGGTGGGCGTCTGATTTTGGAGACGCGCCGCGAGGGGAATGAGGCGGTCATCCGCGTGCGGGATACCGGAGTGGGTATTCCGCCCGAGGTCATGAGCAAACTGTTTACCCCATTTTTCACCACTAAAGGAAGCCATAACGCCGGCATGGGCTTGAGCATGGCCCGCGAAATCGTAACCCGTCACGGGGGCACAATTCAAGTGCAGAGCGAACCAGGCAAGGGGAGCACGTTTTCTGTTCACCTTCCGCTTGTCCGGCATGTTCAACTGCACAACTTCAAGGAAGAGTTGCCTATGACACAGCCAACACATGTCCCTAGGAGCCTGAGCATCCTCGTTGTTGAGGATGAGGAGAGCATTCGGAGACTTCTGTCAAGCATCTTGGGGCTAGAAGGCCACGAGGTGCGCACGTTCCGAACCGCCACAGAGGGGATTGCGGCGTTCCACGAGCGAGGTGCCGACCTGGTGATCACGGATTTGGGCCTTCCAGACCAGTCCGGCTGGGAGGTGGCGCGACAGGTGAAAGCGGCCTCGCCGAGTACGCCGGTGATTCTCATTACCGGCTGGGGCGTGAGCGCAGAAGTTACCGAGGCGAGGCGGCGCGGGGTGGATTATGTGCTGCCGAAGCCGTTTGAGTTTGAGGAACTGAGCGACCTGATTTCCAAAGCCCTGAGCGACCTGGGCGAGCGATGAGAGGTGGGCCACGATGAGCGTTGACCTTGAGGCCGAGATTCGGGCGAGCCTTCGGGATGGGAAACTGCCGTGTGCTGTGGCGTGGAGGGTTGCCGAGCGCGCGGGCGTGGAGCGCCGGGCGGTTGGGGAGATGGCCGACCGCCTGGACATTCGCATCAGCCATTGCCAGTTGGGTCTGTTCGGATATGGCGAGAAGCGCCTGGGGCAGCACAAGATCGTGGAGCCGCCGGCGAGCCTGGATCCCTCGTTGGCCGATGCGATCCGCGCGGCGGCAAAAGATGGCAAGGTGTCGTGCGCGCAACTGTTTGAGATTGCGGGGCGTTTGGGATTTCCCGCGATGAGCGCCAGCGCTCACGCGGAAGCGCTTGGAATCAAGATCACGGCGTGCCAGTTGGGGTGTTTCGGGTGAGCGATACGAAACGTCTGTCCCATGTGGATGATTCGGGGAAGGCGCGCATGGTGGACGTGGGCGCGAAGGCCGACTCGGAGCGGGTCGCCGTGGCGCGTGGCGTGGTGCTCATGCGGGCCGACACGCTGACGCTGATTCGGCAGGGCGGCATCGCCAAGGGAGACGTTCGCGCAGCGGCAGAATTGGCCGGAGTCATGGGCGCGAAGCAGACGGCCAACTTGATTCCGCTGTGCCATCCGCTGGCCCTGACGCAGGTGGTCGTCGTCGTGGACATTGACGGCGCGACGGTCAACGCCGATGGCACCGCGGAAGTTCCCATCACGGCGACGGCGAAGACCGTGGGGAAGACCGGCGTGGAGATGGAGGCGCTCACGGCGGTGGCCGTGGCCGCGCTCACCCTGTACGACATGTGCAAGGCCGTGGATCGGGGTATGCGGATCGCCGACGTGCGCCTGGTGCGGAAGAGCGGCGGGCGCAGCGGCACGTGGGAAGCACAGGACGCATAGTCAACGTGGGCTTTGCGGCGCGGGAGGGCAGGCGGGATGCCTGCCGTCGGCGGAGCCTGCGCTGTGATCACGATGGGTGAGGTGAGTATGCAAGGACGCATTGTTGCCGTTTGCACGAGCACAAAGAAAGGGGTCGCCAAGAAAGATGTGGGCGAGGCCGAGGCCCGCGTGGACTGGGGTCTGGTCGGCGATGCTCATGCGGCCGACTGGCACCGACAGGTGAGCCTGCTGGCGATAGAGAGCATTGACAAGATGCGGGCGCTTGGCCTGAAGGTTCGGCCTGGCAGTTTCGCCGAGAATCTTACCACGCAGGGGATTGATCTCCTGGCGCTGCCCATCGGGAGCCGCGTGCGCGTGGGCGAAGATGTGATCCTGGAGATCACCCAGCACGGGAAGATATGCCACGACAAGTGCGCCATTTACCGCGCGGCGGGCGACTGCGTCATGCCACGGGAGGGGATCTTCGCGCGGGTCATCACGGGCGGAGTGATCCGAACCGGCGACGCGATCGTGCCGCTGGACAAAGGCGAGTAAGTCCATGGGTTGCGTGGATTCCTTCAACCGATCCATCAGTTACCTGCGGGTTTCGGTTACGGATCGGTGCAACCTGCGCTGCGTGTATTGCATGCCGCCCGAGGGCGTGCCGTGGGTGCCACACGAGAACATCCTGCGCTACGAGGAGATCGTGCGGGTGGTGCGCGTCGCCGCAGAGATGGGCATTACCAAGGTGCGACTGACCGGTGGCGAGCCGCTGGCCCGCGCAGATATCACGTCGCTGGTGAAGATGATCGCGGCGATACCGGGCGTGGATGACTTGGCGATGACTACCAACGGCATCCTGCTGGCGCAGTACGCGGAGGAACTGGCGAAGGCGGGGCTTCACCGCGTGAATGTGAGCCTGGACACGCTGCGGCCGGAGCGTTTCCGCGCCATCACGCGGCTGGGCAACCTTGAAGATGTGGAGCGGGGGCTCAATGCAGCGCGGGAAGCGGGCCTTGAGCCTGTGAAGGTCAACACCGTGCTGATGCGCGGCGTGAACGATGATGAGATTGTGGATTTTGCGCGCCGGACGCTGCGCGAGCCGTTCCATGTGCGGTTCATTGAAGAAATGCCGGTGGGGGGCGCGGCAGAAATGCACTTCTTGCCTGTGGCGGAGGCCAGGGAGCGCATAGAGTCGGCTTTTGGCCCGCTGGTTGCGGCCTACCAGCGCGCGGGCAACGGCCCCGCATCTTACTATCGCATTCCGGGCGCGGTTGGGACTATCGGCTTCATCAGCGCGGTGAGCGAGCATTTCTGCCATGCTTGCAATCGGCTCCGCTTGACAGCGGACGGGCGACTGCGGCCCTGCCTGCTGTCGGACACGGAGATTCCGCTGCGAGAAGCGTTGCGGAGCGGCGTCGGCGACGAGGAACTAAAGCAGATTATCCTCTCGGCAGTGGCGGCGAAACCCGACGGACACCATCTGGACGCGGGCATCTCCGTCTCCGGGCGGGGAATGTCGCAGATAGGGGGATAAGGACACACCGGTGCAAATCGGCGAAACGGGAGCGTAGGTCAGAGTATAGGGTTCTCTCAACGGCAACTATGGACGACAAGACGCTTTCGGAGAAGGCTTTGGCGCTGCGGCGCAAGATGATTCGCGGATTCACCCGCCCCATCGTGAACCTGCTGTTTAGGGTGCGCGTGTACGGCCAGGAGCATTTTCCGCGCGGAGGCCCTTTGCTCGTGGTGAGCAATCACTTCCATTGGGCGGAGCCGCCGCTGCTGGCTCTGTCTAGCCCGTGGGACATAGAATTCCTGGGGGCGCGCGCCGCGATGATGCACAAGTGGGTCGGCTGGTTCATCCGCCTGTACCGCGCCATTCCGGTGGAGAAGATGGGGATCAATGTGGAGGCTATTCGCGAGGCGATTGACCTGCTGCGCGCGGGCAAGGTGGTGGGCATCTTCCCGGAGGGGCGAACGCATTTGAATCACCTGAGCAGCGCGTGGCCTGGGGCGGCGTTTATCGCGCTGAAAGCGAAGGTGCCCGTGCTGCCTGTGGGCATCGTGGGGACTTTTGACGCTCCGCGGCATTGGCGAGCGTTTCGCCGCGCGCCGGTGGAAATCCGCATTGGTGAGGTTTTCGGGCCGCTGGAGTCGCCCCTCGCCGACCGAAAAGCAGCGCAGGAGTGGGCCAGCCGCGAGATCATGGGCCGCATTGCGTCGCTGCTGCCCGAGCGCATGCGGGGCGCGTTCTGATGTCGTCCGCATGGCGGCGCGTGTTGGCGAATTGACGGGCTGTGGAGGAGTCGTGTCGCGGGTGAGCGTGCGGTATTGGGTGCGGGTGGCGATTCTGGCGGCGCTGGTGATGGGCCTCGCATGGGCTGCGGAGGCACAATCGCCGGGGGAGGCGTGTGCCCCTTGTCATGAGCAACAGTGCGAGGGATGGGCGCAGTCGGCGCATGCCCGCGCATCGTCCGCCTACCAGGCCCTCGCTGCTTCGGCTGGCGCTGTGGCGGCGTGGGGGCCGTATGGGTGTCGCCAATGCCACGCGCCCGCGAGCGTATCAGGCGGGGATTCGGGTGTCTCGTGCGAAGCCTGCCATCTGCTGGATCGCGTGGGCAGGATGGGCGCGGGCGACTTCCACCTGGCGACCGACGGCGTCCTGCGCGGCGCAAGGGCCGTTCAGTCCCCCCATCCGTTGGTGGCGTCGCCCCTCTTCTCCGACGCGCTCTTTTGCGCGGCGTGTCATGAGCAGTACCACCCAACGACCGGCGTTGTGCTCCAGGGCACATATACGGAATGGCTGAACAGCGACGCCTCCCGCGAGGGCAAGACCTGCCAGACCTGCCACATGGCGAAGGACTTGCCGAGCCATGCATTTAGCGCGGGCGGCGCGGATGCAGCGGCGAAAGGGAAGGCACTCGCGGAAGCCATCGCGTTGGACGTGAAGTGGCCGGAATCGGCGCAGGCGGGCGCTCCGGTTGTCGTGGATGTGCGCCTGGAGAACGTGGCGGCCGGGCACGCCTTGCCCACGGGCAAGGTAGAGGGTTCGGAAATGTGGCTAGAGATGGCCGCCACGGTGGATGGGCAAATGGTGTACACGGAGACGCTGCCCTATGGCGTGATGTATGCGGACGCCGAAGGCTCGCACGAGCCGCCTGTGTCATCGGCGGATGCGGCGAGCGTATTCAGCGATCACCGCCTGCCGCCCGGGCGCGCGGTTGTGGAACGATTCGCGTTCGTGGTGCCCTCGGACGCGCGCGGGAATTTGGCGGTTGAAGTGCGGCTGATGTATCGGCAGACTCCGGCGTGGCTGTCCGAGAGGCTCGCGCTTCCTGCGTCGCCGGCTGTGGTGGTGCACCGCGCGTCGGCGTCGCTGGCGGTGCTGGAGCCGCCCGCGCGTCCGACGTATGTGCCGCCCACCGCAACCCCAGCCCCCATGGCAACCCCGACGCCTTCGGGCGGGCCGGACGAGAGCGCCGTGAGGGCCGAGGGCCAAGGTTGGCTTGGGCCGTTTTTCCTGGTGAGCGCCTTGCTGCTGATGGCGGTAACCGTGTGGGCGGTGAGGAGGCGCGCGGTGTAGGGGGTGGCGCTCGGCTATAGCCCGCGCATAGCGGCCAAGGATGCGGCCCTGCGGCTCAGCAGGTCAGCGTACAGGGCGACGATCTGGTCGGCGATGTTGACCCACGCGAAGCGCTGCGCCCATTGGCGGGCATTCTCCCCCATCTTGTCACGGAGTTCGGGCTCGTCCAGGAGAAGGCAGAGTTTCTCGGCCAGGGCGTTGGGGGAACTGGACGGGAACAGGAGGCCGGTGAGGCCGTCCTGGATGGTGTACATCAGGCCGCCGGCTTTGGATGCGATGACCGGGACACCGCAGGCCATGGCCTCCACCGCCACCATGCCGAAGGATTCGTAGTAGGAAGGCACAACGACAACATAGGCCGCAGAATAGTAGTAGGGCAGCGCGTCTTGGTCTTTTGACCCCAGAAACGTAACCAAATCCCGCAGTTCCAGGTGCTCCCGGAGTTCTCGCAGTCTTTGCTCTTCTGCGGAACGGGTGGCTTCGGTATCCTCACCCTCGCCGCCGATGATGGACACGCAGATATTGTCGCAGAAGCAGGGGGTTTCCTTCGCCAGGATCGCGATGGCGCGGAACAGCGTTTCAATGCCCTTGAGCGGCTCAATGCGGCCCACATAGAGGATGAGTTTGCGCTCCTGGGGGATGCCGATGCGGGCCTTGGCGGTTTCGGGCGGGATGGGGCGGAATCGCTCCGTGTCCACGCCGGCGGGAATGACGCGAATCTTCGCCGGATCCGCGCCGTAGAGCCACGCCATCTGCGCTTTCTCCAGGGGGCTAGCCGCCACCAGGCAGTCGGCCCACTGCATCACCTGTTCCTCAACGCGGATTCGCAGTTCGGTTTCCATCTCCTGCGGCGAGGCCGCGACGGCGTTCTTCATGTGCCCCAGGGTGTGGAACATGTGGGCAAACGGTACTCCCCAGCGCTGCTGAAGTTTGTGCGCTACCCAACCCGAGAGCCAGTAGTGGCTGTGGATGAGGCTGTAGTGAATGCGCTCGCGTTCTGCGAAGCGGATGAGGGCATCGGTAAACTCAGGCAGGTGCGCGTAGATTTGGTTCTTGTCGTATGGAGACTTAGGGCCCGCAGGGAGATGGATGACGCGGGCGTTGGGGCCGAAGTCGCGCATGGCGGGGGCATCGGGCGACTGTTGGCGTGTGAAGACGTCCACGGCCATCCCGCGGGCGCCGAGTTCGCGGGCCAGGTCGCGGACGTACACGTTCATGCCCCCCGCCTCTTTGCCGCCCAGCGTGGCGAGCGGCGATGTATGGACGCTGATCATGGCGACGCGCAGGGACACGCCTCAACTCCCGCCTAGGATTCCAGTGGCTCGGGGCTGACCAGCACGTTGTGGATGGTTGTGCGAATGGCCCCAAACCGGAACTTGTATTCCTCATCGCCACGCAGGAAGTCAAACTGGCGCCTGCCTGTCTCAATAGCGTGGCGAATGCAGTAGGACAGCAGGACGATTCCGGGGCTCAATGCGGCGTATTGCTCCGGATCGTAGCCGGAGTTGTAGACCAGGATGGCGTTGTCGTAGTCAAAGTTCAGCATGGTTGCGGCCGCTGTCCCGTTCACGTGTATGAACGCCAGGTTAAGCCATCCGTGTTGGAAGAACGCGCGGCAAATATCCCGGAAGAAGCCCACCATCTTCTCGTCCATGAAGGCATCCTTCTCGGGGTTGCTCTTGCGATGGAGGCGGATGAAGTCGTCAATGTCGCGATCTAGCATTGCAGGGTCATCGGCGATGCGCCAGTGTGTTTCGGCGCTGGATTCTATGCGGCGCAGTTTCCGGCGGATTTCGTGCCGCTGCTTCTTGTCCAGGCTGTTCAGGTACTCGTCCCATGTGGCAGGCAGCGGGATGACCGGGCAGACCTCTTGCACACTGGTGTGGGCATACAGGCCCCGCTGCTGGGCCAGGCGCGTGATGCTTTCGTGGGTTGGGGATGCCTGCCGGATGTTACACAGGTCAACATAATGCCAGGAAGGTGCGTCGGCAGCGGTAAGGTAGTCTAGGACGGCCGAGTACAGCGCATTCTCGTACCCGGGCGCAGCAATGACATCTAAATAGTCGGAGACGTCCACGCAGCCAACCCAGCGGAAGGTGTGGCGGCCTGCCGGGCTGATCACGCGGCACAGGGGGGCGATGCCCACGAGCGTGCCGTCATCCTTGCGCAGAACGACAAGGTGCAGTTCACCCTCGCCGAGATGCCTCCACCACGTGGCTTGCCACTCCCACGTCAGGAAAATGGTGCGGAGAGGGCTGCGCGCCAGGAGGTCATTCCATTCAGGCTGCAATTGCCCAAAACTGTTTGGTTGGGACAAGATTTGGGTATTCATATAGGCGGGCCAAGTCTATTTGTGATTGTGTACAGGGCAAGCCCCATTGTACCACCGAGTGCGCCGTCATAACAAAAGGGCGGGCCGGCGGAGTCGGCTTCATCTTGTGTTGGTGAAACGCATGGGCACTCTCCTCGTGTGTCGTTGCGAGCGAAGCGAAGCAACCTCACGCCCCAGAGATTGCTTCGGGCGCTCCGCGCCCTCGCAATGACAAATACCAACAGACTTTGGAACCGAATCCGATGGCGTGCGTCGGAGTTTGTTGTGCGCGCACGCTTTGCCCTGTGTCGGTGGGCCACGCCACACCCTCCTCGTGCGTTCGCGCGATCGTGGTGAATCCATCTCGTGGGGCGATAACCGCGAACAACGCGGGTTGCTCGGATAGGCGCGCGAGATTCTGAGCCGCGAAGCGGCGAAGGATGACAGGACAACGGGCCACCACGCACTGGGAGAGGGCCTGGAAGGGGGAGATCGCTGCGGGCGCGGTGGGCTATCGCAATGAGGGCAACCAACAGGCCCCGGAACCGAATCGCGGAGAGGACTCGGTTCCATCTTGTGTTGGTCTGCCCCGCGCACCGCCTCTCCGCTCTGTCATGCTGAGCCGAAGGCGAAGCATCTCGGTCAGCGAGATTCTTCGCGGCTTCGCCGCTCAGAATGACGGTGGATGCCAACAGACTTTGGAACCGACTCGCGAGGGGATTCGGTTGCAAACTGTGTTGGTCTGTCCCGCGCGCCGCCTCCCCACTCTGTCATGCTGAGCCGAAGGCGAAGCATCTCGGTCAGCGAGATTCTTCGCGGCTTCGCCGCTCAGAATGACGGTGGATGCCAACAGACTTTGGAACCGACTCGCGAGGGGATTCGGTTGCAAACTGTGTTGGTCTGTCCCGCGCGCCGCCTCCCCACTCTGTCATGCTGAGCCGAAGGCGAAGCATCTCGGTCAGCGAGATTCTTCGCGGCTTCGCCGCTCAGAATGACGGTACATGCCAACAGACTTTGGAACCGACTCGCGAGAGGGATTCGGTTCCAAAGTCTGTTGGTATTTGTCATTGCGAGGGCGCGGAGCGCCCGAAGCAATCTCTGGGGCGTGAGGTTGCTTCGCTTCGCTCGCAACGACACACGAGGAGAGTGTCCATGCGTTTCACCAACACGAGATGAAACCGACTCGCGAGAGGGGAGAATTTGCTACGGAGCGAGATGTGTGGTATCCTATACTCCCATGAACGAGCCGAGAAACGTTCATGGGCGACGTGGCCCGCAACCCCTGGGTTGGCGGGTCTTTTGTTTTGTGTGAGGCTTCGCATTTCACATCCTGAAGGAGGTAGGGGACATGGCAAGCGATGCGATCCACAATTGGAAACGACTTACCCGGGAAGAGGTGCTCCAGCAGGTGGAACAGGTGCGCGTGCGGTTCGTGCATTTGCAGTTTACCGACGTGGTTGGCATAGTCAAGGGCGTTACCCTGCCGGTGGACCAGTTGGAGGGCGCCATGACCCATGGCGTCTGGTTTGACGGGTCGTCCATTGCGGGATTCGCCCGCATTGCCGAGAGCGACATGTACCTGGTGCCCGACCCGTCCACGTTCGCGCTGGTGCCGTGGGAGAGCGGCGATGATGTGCGAACGGCGCGTCTCCTCTGCGACGTGTACACGCCGCACGGCGAGCCTTTTGCAGGGGACCCGCGACAGGTGCTCCGCCGCATGATGGGTAAGGCCGCCGAGATGGGATTCCTGTACAACACGGGCCCGGAATTGGAATTCTTCCTCTTCCGCCGGGACCAGAACGGCTATGGCACCCCCTTGCTCCACGACCAGGGAGGTTATTTTGACCAGTCCACAGACAGGGCCGTGGAGGTCCGCAAGTTCATGGTCAACGCGCTGAAGGCCTTCGGCATTCGCGTAGAGGCGAGCCACCACGAGGTTGCGCCTGGGCAGCATGAGATTGACTTTGAGTACGCCGACGCGCTTCACGCGGCCGACAACGCGGTAACGTTCAAGTACGCGCTGAAGGCGGTGGCGAGCGCATTTGGTCTGCATGCGACGTTTATGCCGAAACCTGTGGGGGGCATCAACGGCTCCGGAATGCACGTGCATCAGAGCCTGGTGTACCTGGATTCGGGCAAGAATGCCTTCGCCGATCCCAGCGATCGCTATGGGCTGTCGGCTGTGGCTCGTCATTTCATCGCCGGGCAGATGGCGCACGCCCGGGGGATGAGCGCGGTGCTGTCACCGCTGGTGAACTCGTACAAGCGGCTGGTGCCGGGGTATGAGGCCCCCGTCTACATCAGTTGGGCACGGATCAACCGCTCGGCTTTGCTGCGGGTGCCCCAGGTAAGCCCGGCGAAGGTGGAGCACACGCGCGTGGAGTTGCGGTGCCCAGACCCGTCGTGCAACCCCTACCTGGCGTTTGCCGTGATGCTGGCGGCAGGACTGGATGGGATTCGGCGCAAGTTGGAGCCGCCCGATCCCGCCGAGGAGGACTTGTACCATCTGCCTGCGGAGAAGCGGCAGAAGCACAAGACGCTGCCCGGCTCGCTGTGGGAAGCGTTGCAGGAATTGCAGCGCGACGAGGTCATCAAGGAAGCGCTAGGGTCCCATGCCTACGAGCGATTTGTGGAGGCCAAGACGCAGGAGTGGGATGAGTACCGAACCTGCGTGCACCAGTGGGAATTGGATCGCTACCTGAATATCTACTAGCGCTTTGCGTCGCGGGCATCGGCGCGGCAGGCGCTTGCCCGGTCGCGCCGCAGGCTTCTGTCCTCGGCGTGGGGCCGGTTTGACAGGCACCGGCGTTGCTGCTACGCTGCCGCCGAAGTTGCAGGAGAGCCGTGGGATGTGTCACGAAAGGAGGTGCAGCAGTGCAAGACAGGGGTTTCGCGCTGATTCTCAAGGCCATTGACGTTTCGCTGGACGTGCGAAAACTGGGAGTCGCAGTGGTGGGGCTGGCGGCGACGCTGGGGGCAGCGGCATTTCTGTCCTTCCTGGGGAGCCGCACCGGGGATGCAGGGCTGGTGCTCTTTACCCTGCTGGCGGCACTTGCGATGTGGGTCGGGATATCCCTGGTGTACGGCGCGATTACTCGCTTGAGTTACCTTCACCTCACGCAGGGCAACCCGGGGTCGTGGCGGGATGCGCTCAGTTACGCGATGGGCCATCTGGCGAGCCTGATGTTTACAGGCCTGGTGCTCGCCCTCGCGGTGCTGGGGGTCTTCCTCGTGGAGATCATCGTGCTGCTGTTGGGGCGCATTCCGTACCTGGGGGAACTCATCGCTTCGGCGGCGTTTCTGCCGTTAACCATCCTCAACGCGTTTGTGCTCCTGGTGATCACCGTCGGGTCGTGGCTTATCTATCCTGCCATCGCGGCCGAGGGGACCGGCGTCGTCGGCACTATCCAGCGCGTCGTGGGGCTGGTGCGGCGGTCGCCCGGGCAGGTGGTGATGTACATCGCGATTGCCATCATTGCCGTCGGGTTCGCGTCGTGGATCATCTTCGGGCTGGGCTATGGCGGGGCGGCCCTCACGGCAGTCGCCACGATGATCGGGGCAGGCTCGCGAATCGGACGGCTCTTTGACATCTGGCCGGGAATGGGCGGCTATATGATGCCGTATGGGATGGGCTGGACGCCGTACCGCGCTGCGAGCCTGCCCTTCACCATGTACCTTGCCCAACTGGTTTACGCGATTGGTATCGCGGGGCTGGTGGCGATTGTGGCCGCATTCCCGGTGGTGTTCCTCATGTCTGCGGCGACGGCCACGTATCTGAATGTGGCAGAGCGGAAGGCGTCGGGAATTGCGGGGGAAGGCGAGGCCCAGGCACACTGCCCGAAATGCGGAAGCGCAGTGCAGGCCGGGCAGAAGTTCTGCTCCAATTGTGGGGCGGCGCTATAGGGGACCGTGTCGCCGGCCCGATGGGCGGCAGACTTGGTTGCGAGGGGTCGGGAACCGAGGCCGTTCGGTGCATTCGGTTCCATCTTATGTTGGTGAACCGTGGGCGCACTCTCCTCGTGTGTCATTGCGAGCGAAGCGAAGCAATCCCACGCCCCGGAGATTGCTTCGGGCGCTCCGCGCCCTCGCAATGACAAATACCAACAGACTTTGGAACCGAGTCGTTCGGCGGCTCAATTTGACAGAAAGGGGCCTTCCCAATAGAAT
>JBBIHX010000005.1:0-16747 GCA_037446815.1 Caldilineae bacterium
GCCGGTGCCACCCACGCAGCCGCCTCCGCCGCCCACGCAGCCGCCGACGCCCACGTCGCCGCCGCCGACGCCGACACCCGTCCCGCCGACGCCCACCAGGCCGCCGCGTTAGGGGATAACCCATGCAGTTTCGGATAACTAGGGCCAGGATGATTCAGGCGCTGGTGGCTTGCCTGGTCTTCTTTGCGCCCATGGTGCTGGTGCTGGCCGTTCCGGGGGATTCGCTGGCCAACGCCTGGCGCCCCCTCGGCATGGAGAGCAGCAAGGTGAGCGCGGTCTACGCGCTGAGGAGCGGCGCGGAGTCGCGTTACCTCTGCGCCACGTCGGGCCTGGGCGTGTGGCATCTGGCGGAGGGGCGCTGGCACGCGCTCAATGCGGGCCTGCCGACGGGCGCGTGGGGGCAGATTCCCCGCGTGCGCATGGTGGCCCAGGAGGGCCAGCCGATACGCCTGTACCTGGCGCTGGGGGAGCGGGCAGACTTGGTGGGCTTCTACTCCCAGAGTTACCCCGCGTCGTGGACGTTTCTGCACGCCGATTTCGGGAACGACGTTATTCGGGCCGTGGCGTTTGAGCCGGACCCTGCGCTGCTATACGCGGCGACGGCTGTGGCGGTGTACCGCAGCGCCGACGGCGGGCTGACCTGGCAGCGGCTGGATGGCCCTCCTGCGGCTGGTGCGCCGTCCGTGCTGGTCGTCCACCCGCGCAGGCCGGGCGAACTTTGGCTTGGGACTTCGCGCGGCGAAGTGTACATCTCGCGGGACCGAGGCGAGACGTGGGCCTTGTCCCTGCGGCTTTCGCTGGAGCGTGTGGTGAATTCCATCGCCATTGATGCGGTAGAACCCGATGTGGCGTACATGGCCGCCGGGGCCAGCGTCTACGCCACCACCGACGGCGGCCAGACGTGGAATCGGCGGGCCTCGGGCCTGGGCACGGGGTTTGCCGTCGCGCTCCTTGTGGACCCGGCTATGCGGGGGACGGTGTTTCTGGGCGCGAACCCCGACGGTGTGTACTGGAGCAACAACTACGCCCGCACGTGGCAGCCCTTCCGTGAGGGGATGGGACGCCTGGGGGTCAACAGCCTGGCGCTGGACCCGGTGGACAACGAGACGCTTCTGGCGGGGACGGACAACGGCGTCTGGGCGCGGTCGCTGGCGTGGCTTCGGAGCGGAGCCGGGGTAACCGTGCCACCCCCGTACACCCCCACGCCGCTGCCGGCCACGGAATCGCCCACCCCGACGCGCTCGGCCACGCGCACGCTCACGCCGACCCGCACGCGCCTCCCTAGCCCAACGCCCACGCCCACCGTCCAGCCCACGGCCACGCAGGTCAGGGTCGCAACCCTCGCGCCGTCGCCAACGCCTACCGCCTCGCCGAGTCCTGCGCCGACGGGGGCCGCGCCGGAGCCGACCCGCGCTGCCCCCACGGTCGCGCCCACGGCCACGCCGACCCCCGCGCCCACGGCCACAGCAACGCCGACCTTGCCGCCGCGATGAGGTGAGGCGATGAGAGTGGATTGGAGAGAGGATTCGCCATGAGCGCGTCCACGACGATATACATCCCGCCGCCGACGATTCACTACCGCAAGGACGGGCTGCTGCGCCTGGAGCGGCGGTTTGGCGCGCCGTTCCGCTGGGGCATGTTCCTGGTGGGCAGCATCAGCGTGTGGACGACGCAGCAGGTGCCGTTCCCGCGGGCGGCCGCGCTGGGCCTGGCCGTCTTCATGGCGTTTGCGTTCACCATGTCGGTGCTGGTGTACGGCCCCTGGCGGGAGAGAGTCCCCGTCTGGCTGGTGCCCGCGGCCACGGTTGTGGATTCGCTGGCGGTGCTGTTCCTGATTCCGTTTTCCGGCGGCGTGGGGAGCGAACTCTACCTGCTCTATTTCGTGCTGGCGGTCAAGGTTGCCCTCTGCTACCCGTTCGTGCGGTGGCTCATCTTCCTGCCCTTCCTGTACGGGCCGCTCTACATCCTGGGCGTGTACTTGCAGATTCAGTCGCTTCTGTTCCTGCTGTCGCCTGGGTTTGTGCTCCGATATCTCATCTTGTTCGCCATGGTGTTGGCGGCCCTGTACGTAGCCTGGCTCTTGGACCGCAGGTATCGGCTCATCCGCGGCTTGAACTACGCGCTGGAGGAGCAGGGGCAGGAACTGCGCCGCAAGACCTCGGTGCTGCAACGGACGGCGACGGACCTGGGCGATCGCGTGATGCAATTGCGCTCTCTGCAGGAGGGCATCAAGACCATCAACTCGGCGGTGGCGCTGGAGTCGCTACTGGCGATGATCGTGGCCAATGCCTCGCAGGTGCTTCGCGGCACGCGCTGCTCCATTGCCCTGCTGGACGACGCGTCGGGCGAGGTGGTAACGCTGGCCGCGTCGGGCGTGGCCCCGCAGAACCTGTGGGGGTCGCGCTTCCCCGTGGGTAAGGGCGTCGCCGGGTGGGTGGTGGCCAACGCCGCGCCTGTGCTCATCGGCGATGTGTCGCAGGATGCCCGATTCATACGCCTGGGCCAAATGCCGGTGCAGTCCATCATCAGCGTTCCGCTCATGTCGGACGGCAAGGCCATCGGCGCTCTCAGCGCCACCAGCCCGGAGGCGAATGCGTTCGGCCCGGATGACCTGAACCTGCTGGCGGCATTCGCGGACCAGGCGGCCATTGCCGTCAAGAAGGCGCGCCTGTACGAAGACCTGGCCCGCGAGAAACGCCAGACCGAGCAAATCTACCGCAGCGTGCAGGAGAAGAGCAACGAGTTGGAAGCCGTCCTGCAGGGCATCGGCGACGGCGTTCTGGTTACCGACACGGAGTTGAACTTGGTGATGATGAACACCGTCGCCGCGCGCATTTTCGGCGTGGACGAGGATCCCTTGCTTGGCAAGCCGCTCGCCGATACCGTGGGCCATCGCGAACTCCTGGATGTGATGCGCGAGGCGATGGCGGCTCCAGGCAAGCCCGTGATTCGCGAGATTCGCGTACCCATGACCCGCGACCACCCCGAGATGATCTTCCAGGCGCTCGCCACCACCGTCCCAGGCGCTGCCGGCGAGGCGCGCGGCGTCGTTACCGTCCTGCGCGACATCACCAGCCAGAAGCAGTTGGAGCAGATGAAGTCCAACTTCCTGTCGGTGGTGTCGCACGAGTTGAAGACGCCGCTTCACTCCATCAAGGGCTTTGTGGACATCATCCTGATGGGCAAGACGGGCAAGATCAACGACCTCCAGCGCGACTTCCTGGCGACGGTGCGCGAGCAGACCGATCAGTTGCAGAACCTTATCACGGAACTTCTGGAGTTCTCGCGCCTGGAGTCGGGGCAGATTCGCCTGCGGATAGAGGATGTTTCCCTGGCCGACATCGCCGCGCGGGTGGTGGAAAAACTCTCGCCGCAAGCGCAGGAGGCGCAGATTTCGCTGGAACTCGCCATCGCGCGGGACTTCGCCACGGTGGAAGCCGACGCCACACGCATGGAGCAGGTGCTCACGAATCTGGTGGACAACGCCATCAAGTTCACGCCGTCGGGCGGGCGCATCGTCATCAACGGCGAGGACCTCGGCGACCGTGTGCTCATCTCGGTGGCGGATACCGGCATCGGCATCCCGCCGGCAGAGCGCGAACGGGTGTTTGAGCGATTCTACCAGGTGGATAGCGGCGCCACCCGCCCCTATCGCGGCACCGGCCTGGGGCTCAGCATCTGCAAGCATATCGTGGAGCACCACCGCGGGCGCATTTGGGTGGAGGGCGCGGAGCCCCAGGGCAGCGTGTTCAAGTTCATCTTGCCGAAGCGCCTGGAGGGCGGGCGCGACTTGTCCCTGGATTTCACGACGCTTCCCTCGGACACCTCCCGCCAGTGATGCTAATTCGGTTCCAAAGTCGGTTGGTAGCCGTCATTGCGAGGGCACGCAGTGCCCGAAGCAATCTCCGGGGCGTGGGATTGCTTCGCTTCGCTCGCAATGACACGCGAGGAAAGTGCGCCTGCGGCTCACCAACACAAGATGAAACCGACTCGTGATGCTTCGCGTGTTGGCCCTTGGGGCCGCCCGGGTCATCATGAACAGTTTGTCATGCGCACCCAAGGGCTTTGTCATCCGTTTTTCATCAAGGTTGTGTATAATTGCCATAAGGAGACCTATCATCCCTAGAGGGCCGCTCCCTGCGTCGGCTCCCGATACTCGGGGCCGACGTACTTGTGCAGGTGGCATGGCAACGGACGCGCGGCCCGCAACAGGTGCAGAGAACGGCAACGCCCGACGCTTCCGTGCTTCCTCACACAACCAAAGCCATAAGGAGATGATGTCTTGAGAGTTGCGCTGATTGCGCCGAAGTGGCACGAGAAGATCACCGATTACCCGCCCCTGGGCCTGGCGTACCTGGGCGCGGTCTTGGAGCGCGGCGGGCACGAGGCGCGCATCTTTGACTTTGGCCTGCGCCCCCACCGCCCGCAACAGGACGACGTGGCCGACGTGGTCGCCTACGCCCCCGACCTCATCGGGTTCACGGTGATGACCGGCGGCTACCACAGCGTAACCGAGGCCATCGGCTTGTTCAAGCAGGCGCTACCCTCGGTTCCCATCGTGCTGGGCGGGCCGCACCCGACGGTGTTCCCGGAGGCCGTGGCGTCGGATCCAGGCGTGGACTTCGTGGTCTACGGCGAGGGCGAGGAGACGCTGATGGAACTGGTCGCCGCGCTGGAGGCCGGGGCCGAGGATTTCTCCGGCATTCGCGGCATCGCCTACGCGCGCGACGGGCAGGTGGTGCGCACGCCCGAGCGCCCGCTCATCGCCGACCTGGACGCGCTGCCGCTGCCGGCGCGCCACCTGCTGGAACTGGACAAGTATCCGCTGGCCGCGCCCGACGGCCGGAAGATGCTCACCGTCTTGTCCAGCCGCGGCTGCCCCTTCAATTGCAGTTACTGCTTCAAGGGCATCGTCGGGCGCACGTACCGCCAGCGCAGCGCTGAGAACGTGGTGAACGAACTGCGCCTGCTGCGCAATCAGTACAACGTGCGCAACTTCTACTTCATAGACGACCTGTTTACCATCAACACCAAGCGCCTCATGGCCATCTCGCAGATGATCATAGACGAGGGTCTGGACATCCGCTGGCAGTGCCTGGGGCGCGTGGACCGCGTAACGCCCGAAAGCCTGGCCATGATGTACCGCGCGGGCTGCCGCGAAATCCACTACGGGATTGAGTCCGGCAACCCCGAAGTCCTGGCGGCCACCGGCAAGAATATCACCATGGACCAGGTGCGCCAGGCGGTGAGGTGGACGGCCCAGTCCGGCATCCGCAGCAAGGGCTACTTCATGCTGGGCCTGCCAGGGGACACGGAAGAGACGATGGAGCAGACCATCCGTTTCGCCTGCGAATTGGAATTGGACGAGGCGATGTTCAGCATCACGACGCCGTTCCCGGGCACGCGCTTGTGGGACGAACTGGTCAAGAGGCGCCCGGAGACCCGATACAACGCCGACTTCACCCGCGCCTACTACTACAACGCCTACACCGAGGAGATCGCGCCATTCCTGAACGTGTCGGAGGTGTCGGACTCGCGGCTGGGCAAGCTGGCCCTGGTGGCCCGGCGGCGGTTTGAGGAGAGCCGCCAGCGCCGCCGATACCTGAAGGCGTTCGGCCCGCGGCTGGGCGCGGTGGCCTGGGCCATCTCGCGGGTAACGCCGATTCGTGCGCTGGCGCGGAGCCTGGTTCGCCTGGGCCTGTTCAAGCGGTTCGCATCCCTACGAAAGGAAGGAAAGCACGCATGGGTATAAGGATTCCGCGGGGTCGCCGACTGCGAAAGCGAGCGGCCTCTCTGGTGAAGTACCTGGGATACAAGGCCGGTCTGGTCCACCTGCCTTACTATCCCGATCGCATGTACCTTGAGTCCACGAATGCTTGCAACCTGAACTGCATCATGTGCCCCAACGGCATCGGCACGATGAAGCGCAAGCGGGGCTACATGGAGTGGGACTTGTTCCGCCAGATCGTGGACGAGATGGCCGGCCATGTGCCGGTTACCACGCTGCACATCTGGGGCGAGCCGCTGCTGCATCCCAAACTGCCCGACATGATCGCCTACGCCCGCCAGAAGGGCATCCGCCCGGAAATCTCCACCAACGCCACGCTGCTCACGGAGGATCTCAGCAAGGAGATTCTGAAGGCAGGGCTGGGGACGATTTATATGTGCCTGGATGGCGCGTCGGCAGAAACCTACGAGGCCATCCGCCGCCGTGGGGATTTTGAGCAGACGCGGGCCAACATCCAGCGGTTCATTGACCTGCGCCGCCAGGTGCCCGGCACGGAGCCCCAGGTCAACGTGCAGATTATAGAAATGCAGCCGACCCTGCCCGAGGTGGAGGAGTTCACCAAGCAGTGGCGGCAAGCGGGCGTGTACCGCGTCAGCGTCAAGCCGTTTGATTCGTGGGGCAATCAGGTGGACGCCATCGCCAGCCTGCGGGCCGCCGAGGCGAACGTACCCCCCAAACGGTGGCACTGCCCCAACCTGTGGTTCCATGTCCACATCTATTGGGACGGGACGCTGGTCTGCTGCGACCGCGACTTTGACGCGCTGTACCCGCTGGGCAACGTGGCGGGCGGCGTAATGAAGGCGTGGAACGGCCCGGCCATGCAGGAACTGCGGCGCAAGCACTTGGCGCGGCAACTGGACGACGTGCCGTCGTGCCGCAACTGCGTGGAATGGGCCTGGTGGAAGCCGACGCCGTTCCAGTCCTTTGGCAATCGCCCGCAGGAGTAAGCGTTAAGGAGCACGCGCACACGAGGCCAACGTGAAGACCCAACCCGCCGCAACGAGAATCGTTCGGACAACGTGGATTGCGCCGCTGGCATTGTTCTTGCTGGCGCTGGCCGTGCGGCTGTGGCGCATCGGGGCCGAGAGCCTGTGGCTGGACGAGGCCACGAGCCTGTTCCTGGCCCGCAAGTCGGTGCCGGATGTCATCGCGTGGACGGCGAAGGATATCCACCCGCCGCTGTATTACCTACTGCTGCACTTCTGGCGGGTGTTCGGCGAGAGCGAGGCGGCGCTGCGGAGCCTGTCGGCCGTGGCAGGGGCGTTGAGCGCGGCGGTCATCTACGGTCTGGGCGCGCGGCTATCGGACAGGCGGGCGGGATTGGCCGCCGGCTTGCTGCTGGCGCTCGCGCCCGTTCACGTCTGGTACTCGCAGCAGGCGCGGATGTACACGTGGCTTGGATTGTGGGGGCTGCTGTCCAGCCTGTGCCTGGTGGCGTTTCTGGACACGCGGAAGGCGCGCTTCGCCGTTGGGTATGTGCTGGCGAGCGCGGCGTCGCTGTACACGCACTACTACACGGTATTCGTGTTCCTGGCCCAGGGCGTGTACGTGCTATACGAGGCGTGGCGTGTGCGCCGATGGCGCACGGTGGCCGAGTTCGCGGTGGGGGTGGCGGCGAGCGTGCTGCTGTTCGCGCCGTGGATTCCGACCATGTGGTTCCAGGTTACGTCGGGCGGGGGCGGCTGGGTGGCGCGCGGCGGAACGCCAGGCCCTCGCGCCCTGGCCGACATCTTCGTGGCGTTCAGCGTGGGCAACGCCAGGCCGCTGTACCCGTGGTGGCTCCGCTGGCTGGCTTACCTGGCACTGGCCGGGATGAGCCTGTGGGCGGTATGGACGGGCATCCGCCAGCGCGACCGCGCCAAGCGTAGGGGTGTGGTATTCGCGGCGGCGTACCTCATCGCGCCGGTGGGGGCGGCCTGGCTCGTCTCCCAGGTCAAGCCTCTGTACTCCGAGCGTTACCTGCAGGCGTTCCTGCCCGGGTACCTGCTGCTGGCCGCCATGGGGATGGGGGCGTTGCCCAGGGCATGGCTGCGGCGCGTCGCGGTGGCCGCGCTTGCGGCGACGCTGGCGTTTGGCCTGTGGCAGATGGGCAACGTGTTGCAGACGGAGGACTGGCGGAGCGCGGCGGCCTACGTTTCCGAGCGCGCGGCGGAGGGCGACGTGGCGGTGTTCTATCCGGGCTGGAACGAGAAGCCCTTCGGGTACTACGCGACGGCGGACTTGCCCGCGTGGACCTGGTTCAAGGTGCCGCTGCCGCCGGATGAGGTGGAGTCCAGCATTCTCGCGGGGATTCGCGGGTACCGCAGGGCGTGGCTGGTCTGGTCCGTCGGGCACTACGGCGACCCCACAGGCCAGGTCAAGCGTTACATGGATGAGCACTACACCCTGGTGGGCGAGCAACGCTTTCGCGGACCTATCGGCGTGGCCCTGTACATCTTGGCGGGGCGGTAGGAGGGCATCTGAAACTGTCGGATTGGCGTGGACGGCGGCGCGATGCGCTAATCTCATACTGGGGGCCGGCTCTGCCGATGGACCGTTGGATGCTGGTGGAACTGGCGGGCCTTGCCGCGCTCCTGCGGCTTGTGGCGCTGGGGGCCGAGAGCCTGTGGTTTGACGAGGCTTACAGCGTGGCGTTTGCCAGCGCGGATCTTTCGCTGCTGAATTTCCTGCGGCCGGGCGGGTTCGCTTTCACCGACAAGAACGTGTACCATATCCTGCTGCACTTCTGGCTGGGCTTGGGCCGCACGGAATTCATGGTTCGCCTGCTGTCGGTCATCCTTGGCGTTGCGACGGTTCTGGTGGTGTACGGGGTAGCGCGGCGCCTGTTCGGGTTGCGGGTTGCCGCGTGGTCGGCGGGATTGCTGGCGCTGTCGCCGTTCCACGTCTGGTATTCGCGCGAGGCGCGGATGTACGTGTTGGCCGGGCTTTTCGCGTGGCTTGCGGTGCTGGCCGTGGTGGAGAGGGTTCGCGGGCGGCGAACCGTGTGGCTCTGGGCCGCGTACGTTCTCTGCGCCGCGCTGGGCCTGTACACGCATACGTTTTCCGCGCTGGTGATTGCGGCGCTGAACGTGTGGGTGGGCCTGGTGCTCATCCTGGAACGCGACCGCCGTGCAATGGTGTGGGAGTGGCTCGCCGCGAATGCCGCGCTGCTTGTCGCGTCCGTCCCCTGGTTCATCGGCATCACCGCGCAGCAGAGTCAGGGCTGGTGGACGTGGATCGCCGAGAAGCACGGCGCGCCGGGGCTGAAGCAACTGCTCCTGCTGCCGGTAGATTTCGCGCTGGGCACGATTCGGCCGCCGTACCCGTGGGCCTTCTGGCTGGCGGCGGGCTTTTTCGGCCTGGCCTTGCTCCTGGGCGCGATCCCGCCGCCGCGAAGCCGCCGCGCCATCTGGTGGCACGAGGGCGGGCGCGAGTGGTCGTGCGCGATGGTGTTGGCCGTGTTGCCGGCAGTGCTGGCCTTCGCGCTGTCCCAGGTCAAGCCGATGTTTGTGTTGCGCTACATGGTGCCGTTTGTGCCGGCGTTCGCCATCGTGGTGGGCAGAGGGTTCTGCCAGATTCGCCGCACGTTCCTGCGGTGGGTCGTGATGGTGCCGTATGTGGCCGGGGTTGCCGCCGCGCTGCTCATGATCTACACCGTGCCGCAGAAGGAGGACTGGCGGGGCGCTGCCGCCTATCTCACGCAGAACGCGCCGGCGGGGAGCACGATCTTCCTGGTGGATGAGGACATCCGCGTGCCCCTGGAGCACTACTACCACACGCCCGCGGACTTGCGGCCCGTGTGGCGCGGGCACACCAGCGACGCCGACTTGGAGCCGAAGGTGGCGCCGGTGATGGCCACGGTCTCCGACTACTGGCTTGTGGTCAGCCACACGGATAACGACGCCCTGGAGCAGTATCTGCGCCGATTCGGGGACGTGGTGGAGAGGCGCGAGTTCCGCGACATCACCGTGATGCGCTTTCGGCGGCGCGGAGGGGCCGGATGAGCGGCGCGGCGCGGATGTCGCGGCGGGAGCATCTGGCCGTGCTGGCGGCGTTCGCGGTGCTGGCTGCCATCGGCACGTGGCCGCTCGCCGCGCACCTGTCCGATGCGGTGCTGGGGCCGCCGGGCGATAATTACGAGTACGTTTACAAGATATGGTGGTTCAAGACGGCTCTGCTGGAACGCGGGCAGTCGCCGTTGTTCAACCCCGACGTCTTCTACCCGTCAGGGTACGATGTCAGCCTGTCGGAGACGACGCTGGCGAACATGGCGCTGGCGCTGCCCTTCGCCGTGCTCTGGGGCGAGGTGGTCGCGTACAACGCGGTGGTGCTGCTGTCGTTCGTCTTGTCGGGGTGGGCTATGTACGCGCTGGCACGGTACCTGACCGGTAGCCGCCTGGCGGGGGCGGTGGCGGGGGCCGCGTTCGCGTTCAGCCCGTACCGCATGGCGCACCTGGGCGCGGGGCATCTGCCGCTGCTGGGGACGCAGTGGATTCCCCTGGCGTTTCTGTTCGCGGAGCGGGCCTTCCGCGCGAAGTCCGTCAGGGACGGCGCGCTGGCGGGGCTTTTCCTGGGCCTGACGGCGTTGTCGTCGTGGTACTATGCCTACATGGTGGGGCTGTTCCTCGTGCTGTTCGGCGTTCTGCGATGGGCGCAGGCGCGGCGCGAGTGGACGGCTCGCCGCTTGGCGGCGGTAGTGGCGGCGTTCGTCGCCGTGGCCGCGCTGGTGATGCTGCCCGCCGCAGTCCCGCTGCTGCGCAACGCGGGCGCGGGCGCTACTGAGTACCGCAGCCTGGCCTACATTGACCAGTGGTCGGCGGGGCTGGCCGATTTGCTATGGCCGAACGTGTTCAACCCCATCTGGGGGCAGAGCCTTGCCGAGCGATACCTGCCGAACATCCAAGAAGGCGTCCTGTACCTGGGCTGGGCGGCGCTGGCCCTGGCGGCGGTCTGGGCTGCGCGGCGGCGCGACAAGGCGCTCGGCGTGTACGCATGGCTGGGCATCGTCGGGGTTGTGCTGGCGCTGGGCACGACGCTGCACGTTGCGGGCGGCCCGCTGCGCATCCACGTGCCCGACGGGATGGCGCGCGCGTTTGCCCGCGGGATGTACTTCTTGACCGAGAGGGCGGCGCTGAACCCGCTGGCCTTCGGCAAGATGGACGTCGCGGGCACGGTGGTGATTCCCATGCCGACGCTGTTGCTGTACCTGTTCTTTCCGTTCTTCACGGCCATGCGGGTGCCGGCGCGGTTCGCGCTGATGGGCATCCTGTCCGTAAGCGTGCTGGCGGGCGCGGGGGCGGCCCAGGTTGCGGCGCAGGCGCGGGCGCGCGCGGGGCGGGTCGCGGCAATCGTGGGATTGGCGCTCATCCTGGCGCTGGATTTGGCGTCCGCGCCGTTTCCGTTAGGATATAGCGAGGCGCGGGGCCAGCCGGTGGACGCCTGGCTTGCGGCCCAGCCGAAGCCGTCGCCCGTGGCCCAGTTCCCGAGGGAGCGCACGTGGTACGGCTACCCGCTGTACCAGCAGCGGTTTCACGGCCAGCCCATCGCCTACGGGTACGGGACGTTCGTACCGTTGTCGTTTCGGGCGGCGGAGCAGGTGCTGGATGAGTTCCCGTCCGATGAGGCCGTGGACTGGCTGGAGGCGAATGGCGTGCGTATCGTGTTGCTGGCGCAGGGGAGCCTGGGCGACGCGTGGGATGACGCAAAGGCGCTCATGGACGGTCGCCAGGGGTGGGAGTTGGCGGGTCGGTTTGACGACACGCCGCTGTACCATGAGGGGCCTGTGATGCGGCTTGTGCCGCCCACGCCGGTCATCCCGCCGAGCGAGTGGGTGAACGGCGACAAGGGGGCCTATATCCAGGACACGATATGGGTATACCGATTCACCGGTACGGAGACGAGATGAACCCATCAAGGAGCGGTGCGAAGATGAGTCCGGTACTGTTCTTGCTGGCGGCCGTCGCGCTGGGCGTGGCGGGTCAGATGGTGATGAAGACGGGCATGACGCAGGTGGGCGCGCTCAACGCGCTGACGTTGCGGGCGTTGGTGCGGATGTTCTCCAACCCCTACGTGGTGTTGGGCATCTTCTGTTACGCCCTGTCGTCGGTGGTGTATCTGGTGGCGCTGTCGCGGTTACCGTTGAGTTTCGCCTATCCGATGGTGGGCCTGGGGTACGTCATCGTGGTCTTCTTGTCGTGGCTGATTCTCAAGGAACCGGTGTCGCCGGCGCGGTGGATTGGCGTGCTGCTGATCTGCGGCGGGGCGTTTCTCATCGGCAGGTGATGGCCCATGGATGAGCAGGCGCAAGGCAAACCCGAAATCTCCATCTGCGCGCCGGCCTACAACGAGGAGGAAGGCATCGCGCAGGTGGTGCGGTACTGGGCGGAGGTCATCCGCAACGACGGCATCCGCGGGCAGATCGTCGTCGCCAACGACGGGAGCACCGACCGCACGTTGGAGATTCTGCGCGGACTCCAGCGAGAGATTCCGTTTCTCGTCGTGGTGGACTACACGCCCAACGGCGGCTACGGCTACGCCCTATCGCAGGCCATCGCCCACGCCGACGGCGACTACGTGGTTACCATTGACTCCGACGGCCAGTTTGACGCGGCCGAGTATCGGCTGCTGCTGGCCGAACTGCGGCGCGGCGGGTACGATCTGGTAACCGGCTACCGCAAGGGCAAGCGCGATACCTTCGTGCGCGTGGTGGCCGACCGCGGGCTGAATGTCCTGGTGCGGCTGATGTTCGGGCTGCGCCTGCGCGACACCAACTGCGCGCTGAAACTGTTGCGGCGCGATGTGGCCCAGGCCATTCAGATTGAGGCGCGGGGCTATCCGACGCCGACGGAAATCCTGGTCAAGGCGCAGACGCTGGGCTACCGCATCGGCGAGGTGGGCATCACGCATTCGGAGCGGCTCGCCGGGCAATCCAAACTCAAGACGTTTCGCACGGCCTGGCAGATGGGCTGGTTCCTGGTGTACCTGAAACTCAAGCAGATTCTGTACCGCGCGCGGGTACTGAATCGCATCTAGGAGGCTTGCCTTCGGCGGACGGCGCGAAGGCGCATGGTGAGGTGGACTGGCATGAACGGCAAGATGATAGGGGTAATCCTGGCGGCGGGGCAGGGGAGCCGCATTGAGCCGTTGAGCATCTATCGGCCCAAGCCGCTCCTGCCCGTGTGCAACAAGCCGATTCTCCAGTACCAACTGGAGGACATGCGGCGCATCGGCATCCGCGACGTGATTCTCGTGGTCGGCCACCTGAAAGAGGGCATCGTCTCGCGGTTTGGCGATGGCGCGTGGCTGGGGATGAACATCACCTACGTGGAGCAGAAGGAGAAACTGGGCATTGCCCATGCGGTGGGGCAGTTGGAGCCTTACGTCAATGACCCGTTCCTGCTGTTCCTGGGCGACATCTTCATGATGGCGCCGCGCCTCAATGAGATGGTGGACATGTTCTGGGAGCGCAAGGCTGGGGCCGTGCTGGCCGTGAAGCGGGAGGCAGACCCGTCCCGCATCAGCCGCAACTTCGCCGTCGTCGTGCACCCCAGCGGCACGGTCTCGCGCGTCATTGAGAAGCCGCGATGCCCACCCAGCAACCTGAAGGGTTGCGGCATCTACGCCTTTGACCTGTCCATCTTTGATGCGATCCGCCGCACGCCGCGAACCGCCCAGCGCGATGAGTACGAACTCACCAATTCCATCCAGATTCTCATTGAGGACGGCTATCCCGTATATCCCGCCGAAGTGGTGGACATGGATGTGAACGTTACGGTTGCCAAAGACTTGCTGGAATGCAACCTGGAGCAACTGAAGCGGCTGGGCGTGAGCGCCGTCATCGGCGAGGGGGTAACGCTGCCCGAAGGCGCGCGCGTGGAGAACTCGGTGCTGGGCGACGGGGTTGTGGTGAAGCATCCGATTCGCATTCAGGATTCGCTGATTCTGTCGGGCACGGTCGTGGACGCGCAGCACGACCTGGTGCGCCAACTGGTTACGCCGGAGGTAACGCTGGACTTGCGGGAGGCGGCGGGATGAGCGGCCCTGGGTACAGGCGGGCGCTGGTAACGGGCGGCGCGGGATTCATCGGCTCGCACGTGGCCGAGCGGCTGCTGGCGCTTGGCGTTCGGGTGCGCGTGCTGGACAACCTGTCGGTGGGCGCGCGGGAGAACGTGCCCGAGGGGGCCGAATTGGTCATCGGCGATGTCCGCGATGCGGCGACCGTGGCGCGCGCCCTGGACGGCGTGGACATCGTGTTCCACCTGGCCGCGCGCGTGAGCATCCGCGCCTCGGTGGACGGATTCTACGACGACGCGCAGACGAACGTCATGGGCACGCTGACCCTGCTCCAGGCCTGCGCCGAGCGGAAGGTGCGGCGCTTCGTGTACGCCTCGTCCATGGGGGTGTATGCCGACGCGCCGTCGCCCGACCCGATTCCGGAGACCCATCCGACGGAGCCGATTTCGCCCTACGGCGTGGGGAAACTCGCGGGCGAGAAGTACCTGCTGTGCCTGGCCGGGGTCTTGGGCCTGGAGCCGGTCATCCTGCGCTATTTCAACACCTACGGGCCGCGCCAGGGCTACACGCCCTATGTGGGCGTCATCACCATTTTCATCAAGCGCCTGCTGGCCGGCCAGCCGCCCGTCATCTTCGGCGACGGTGAGCAGCGCCGCGATTTCGTGTACGTGGGCGACGTGGCCGACGCGACGGTGCTGGCGTCGCTCAAGGACGTGGCGGGGGAGGTGTTCAACATCGGGACGGGGCGCGCCACGTCGGTCAACCAGGTCGCCGACCTGCTGTGCCGCAAGTTGGCCCCGAGCATTCGGCCCGAATACGCTCCCGCCCACCCGGGCGAGTTGCGCTATTCGGTGCCCGACATATCCAAGGCCCGCCGTCTGCTGGGCTACGAGCCGAAGGGGCGGCTGGAGGAGAAGATTGACGAGGTCATCGCCTGGCACCTCCGCTAGTCGGCGGGAGGGGTACAAGGGAATACTCGGCAGCCGCTGGGCGCACTGGGGCTTTCTGGCGCTGGTGATGCTGTTCTTCATGCGAGGCTGGCTGAACGGCAGGCTGCCCGCGTCGCCGCGCATGGAGATGGTCGTCCAGTTTGCCACGTCGTGGTTTGTGCTGGACGAGTTGCGCCATGGCCGATTCCTGACGCCGTGGAACCCGTGGGAGTTCGGCGGGTTCCCGTGGATGCGCCTGCTCGCCTGGCCGCTGTACACGGTCATGGCCCTCATCGGGTGGGCGGGGATTCCGATGGAGCAGGCGCTCAAGGCGCTGGTGCTGTTGGGATTCGTGGGGTCGGGCGTGGCGATGTACGAGTACGCGCGGCTCCTCACGGGGCGATGGCAAGCGGGGCTGGTCGCCGGGCTGGTGTACATGATCGCGCCGTACCACATCCACACGGCGGTGGACTGGTGGGAGTTCGTGCCGTTCTGGGCGCTGCTGCCGTTGCCGTTCCTGTTCTACGAGTTGGCCCTGCGTCGCCCCGCGAGGCGCACGCGGTTCCTGGCCCTGGCGGCGCTGTGCCTGGGGCTGTTCCCGTGGGTCAGCCCCGAGCGGGCGCTCGTCTCGGCGGTGTGGTTTGCGGGGTATGCAGGATTGCGGGAACTGGCGCAGGTCGTGCGGCGCGAGGCGGCATGGGGCGCGGCCATCGCCCGCCTGGCCGCCGTCGGCCTGGGCGCGGGCGTGGTGGCTGCGGGCATGGTGCTGCCTGCGGCGGTGGAACTGAAGCACCTTGGCGCGTACCGCATGCGGGCGAGCACGGGGGGCGCGGCGACGGCCCTACTGGCGGACTATTCGGCGTCGCCCGCGCTCCTGTGGAGTGCGCTCCTGCAGCGTGTTGGCGTCGCCGTGGACACGGGTTCGCTGCCCACGATTTGGAGGTCGTTCGGGGCGCTGTTCGCGTGGTACCTGGGCTGGCCGGCGCTGGTGTTGGCGGCGCTGGGCCTGACGCAGTTGCGCAAGCACCGCGAGGCGTGCATCGTGGCGCTGCTGGGCGCGCTCGCGCTGTGGATGGCGTTCGGCCCCACCGTGCCGATCAACCCGTTCCAGGCGCTGCCGCTGTTCAAGACGCTCATCCCGTTTCGCGGGCTGATGCTGGTGGCGTTCGCCCTGGCCGTGCTGGCGGGGTTGGGATTCACGGCGCTGGAACGTGCCGTGCGACGGATTCCTACCAACGCGTGGCTGGCGGTTGTCCTAGCGGTGCTGGTGGTGGACTTCCGGCCCGCGGGGGATGTGTTTGCGGCGAAGGAGTCCTACTTTACACGCGACGAGCAGGCGGCCTACGCCTTCTTGGCCCAGCAGGGCGGTCCCTGGCGGCTGTGGGAGCCGGCGAGCCAGAACGCCGTGCGGTACGCGGCATCGTACTCGCTGCCGCTGGCCCCCGTGCTGCGCTTCGCAGGCCACTGGGTGGAGGGAACGCCCATTCACACGTGGGAACTGCTGGACTGGGGCGACCACAGGGTTGCCCTGGATACCCTGAGCGTGCGCTACGCCCTGCTCCGAAAGGGAGACCCGCAGTACGCCGCCCTGCGCGCCGAGGCGGAGCAGGCGGGGTTTGTGCGCGTGGCGTGGGATTCGGCGGGCGCGGTGGTGCTGGAGAAGCCGACGCGCCGTCCCTTCGCACTACTGCGTTCGCCTGAGTCGCCTGAGGTGCCGGTGGACGGCGCGGTGAATTACCTGCGCGAAAGCCCGACGCGCATCCGCGTGCAGGCCGCTCCGTCGGCGCCGAGCCTGCTTGTGGTCAGCGAGGGCTGGTATCCCCACTGGCGGGCGTTCGTGGATGGCTCGCCGACCGCGCCGCAGCGCGTGGATGAGATGCTCCTGGGCGTGCGCTTGGAGCCTGGGCCGCATGAGGTGCTGTTCACCTACGCGGAGCCGATTGTCTTCGGCGTGGCGAGGGCAGCGAGCATGGTGGCGGCGCTGGCGCTGCTGGGATTGGCCGCGTGGAATGCCTCACCGAGAAAGAAGGAGGTGCGG
>JBBIHX010000005.1:16847-52001 GCA_037446815.1 Caldilineae bacterium
GCGTAGCGCGCCCTGGGCAACCTGAGTCAACGGAGCGAGGAATTGAGCGAGAAGCGTCGGCTGGTGATTATGCCGGCCCACAACGAAGCCAACAACATAGAGACGGTGCTGGATCAGATACGAGGCGTGGATCCGACTCTGGACGTGCTGGTGGTGGACGATGCGTCCACGGACGACACGGCGGAGCGTGCCCGACGCAAGGGGGCCACGGTGGTGAGCCTGCCGTGCAACCTGGGCTACGGCGGTGCGGTGCAGACCGGCTTCCGCTACGCTGTGGAGCATGGCTATGACATCGGCATCATGATGGACGCCGACGGCCAGCACGACCCGCGGAGCCTGCCTGCGCTCCTCGCCGCGCTGGAGCAGGGCGCGGACGTGGCCCTGGGGTCGCGCTTCCTGGGCCGCATGGAGTACAACGCCGGGTGGGCGCGCCGCACGGGCATGGGCATCTTCCGCGCCATCGTGCGGCGGGTTACCCGTCGGCCCTTCACCGACCCCACCTCTGGGTATCAGGCACTGACCCGCGAGGTGATGGAGTTCTTCGCCCGCGACAACTACCCGACAGATTTCCCCGACGCCGACACGCTCATCGTGCTCCACCACGCCGGGTTCAACGTGGTGGAAGTGCCCGTTGTGGTCCGTGCGCGCATCAGCGGCACGTCCATGCACGCGGGTTGGAAGCCCATCTACTACGTGGTCAAGATGCTGCTGTCCATCTTTGTGGTCTTGCTCCGAAAACAAACGCACACCAATGCCATTCGCCCCTCGCAGAACGGAAACCGCCAGAACGGCATTCATCAGGGAGGTGCGTGAATGGTGCAGGTCATCAACGCGTTCACCGTGGACGTGGAGGAGTGGTATCAGGCCGAACTCATCCGCCAGCGGGGGCTGCCCGCGGAGCCGCGCGATCAGGTTGAGGAGGCGCTGCAACCGCTGCTGGACATGCTGGAGGAGACGGGGGTGCGCGCCACGTTCTTCGTCGTGGGCGAGGTGATGAAGAAGCACCCCGACCTGTTCCGCCGTATCCACGACCTGGGGCACGAAGTCGCGTGCCATGGCATGAGCCACCGGCCGCTATGGACCATGTCCGAGGCCGAATTGGAGCGCGAACTGGGCGAGTTCGCCGACCTCTACGACCGGGTTCTGGACGGGGGGCGGCCTGCGGGGTTCCGCGCGCCCACGTTCTCGCTGAATCAGGATACCCGCTGGGCGATTCCGGTGCTGCGGGAGTTCGGCTATGCCTACGATTCCAGCATCTTCCCGGCGCAGACGCCCTTGTACGGCGTGCCCGACGCACCTTTGTTCCCGTACCGCATCTCGGCGGCGGACGTGCGGCGGGAGGAGCCGCGAGGCCCACTGTGGGAGTTCCCCATGACCGTCTGCCAAGTGGCCGGGTTGCGCCTGCCGGTGTCCGGGGGCGCGTACCTGCGGCTGTGGCCCTATCGGCTTGTGCGCCGCTGTCTGCGCGACGTGAACCGAAGCCGGCCGTTCGTGGTGTACGTGCACCCGTGGGAACTGTACGAGGGCACGCCCAAGGTCAAGGGGCTGACCGCGCTGGAACATATGGCGACCTACTGGGGGCGCGCGGGGGGCTTGGGCAAGGTCCGCGCCCTGCTGCGCGATTTCGCCTTCGCGCCGATGCGGGAAGTGCTGCAGACGTGGGCCGCGAACGTGAACTCCAACGGCAGGGAGGCGCATCGCTCATGAACCGCTGGCTGCAGGCCCTGGTCATTCTGGCGCTGGTCGCCCTGGTCGTGTGGTGGGGCGTGGGCGTCTTCCGAATCACGAATAATCACGACTTTGACGTGTTCTATCGCGCGGCCGAGCGTCTTCGCACGGGCGAGAATATCTATGCCGAAAGCGCGGCATTCCGACAGGCGTTGGAGAGCGGCCAATTCAACATGCAGGATGACAGCATCCAGTGGCCCTACGGCAACCCGCCGCTGCTGGCCATCCTCACCGTGCCGCTGACCTATCTGCCCTACGACGTGGCGGCGGCCATCTGGACGGGCCTCACGACGCTGTTCCTGCTGGGCGCGTGCGCGGTGGTTCTGGCGGCCATCGGGCGGGTGGACTGGGTCGGCGCGGTGGTGGCGCTGGTGCTCTTGTACGCCTATTACCCGGCCACGGTGTGCTTGCGCCTGGGGCAGGTGGAGATTCTGCTCTTCCTGCTCATCGCGCTGAGTTTTCTGGCGCTGAAGCGGGGGCATGATGCGTGGGCCGGCGCGGCGCTGGGGGTGGCAACGGCCATCAAGTTCTTCCCGGGCGCGCTCATCCTGTTCCTGGCGTGGAAGCGGAAGTGGAAGGCCGCCGCATGGGGGCTGGGCGTGGGCGCTGCGGCGCTCGGGGCCAGCATCCTCATCGCCGGGCCTGATAACTTCGCGGCCTACACCGAGGCGTGGTCGGTTTACGCGGGCGGGGCGTTCAGCGCGTTCCCGCTGAATCAGTCGCTCAACGGGTTCTTCAGCCGCCTGTTCCGCCCCAACGTGTTCTGGCCGACGCTGCGAGGGCTGGAACTGCCGGGCCTGGCGACGGGCCTGTGGCTGGGGAGCGCGGCCATCCTAGGCGGGGCGCTGGCCTGGTTCACCCGCAAGCCGGTGGATGCTCGGTCGGCCCGGTTTGACATGGAGTTCGCGGCAGCCATCACGGTGCTCCTTCTGGCGCAGCCGCACTCGCAGGTGTACGCCTTCGTGTGGCTTCTGCTGCCGCTCATTGTGGTGGGTTGCCGCGCCGTAACGACCTACCCGTGGTCGTGGTTGGAGACCGGGACTCTGGTCATCGGCTATTTCATGTTGGGGAGGCAGTGGTTTCAGTTCCCGCCCATCCCCGTTCGGTTCGTTCGCTCGCATGTGATGTTCGGGACATTGGTGCTGGCGGCGCTCATCTTCTACATCCTGTGGCGCAAGTTGCCCGCGCCGACGGCTCAAGGAGGGGAGACATGAGCCTTGCTGCGAGGGTGTTGCTGATCGCGCTGGGCGTCGGAATACTGGTGTTCGTCGTCAACCTGGTGCGCACCCGCAGATTGAAAGAGGAGTACGCCATCCTGTGGCTGTTCACCGGCATCGTCCTGGTGCTGTTGCCGGTGGTCATTGATGTGCTGGATGCCATCTCGTTCGCGTTGGGCATCACGTACCCGCCCGCGTTCATCGGGCTGGTGGCGGCGGTGTGCATCCTGTTCATCCTGTTCCAGTTTTCCACCAGCATCTCGCGTTTCAGCGAACGGACGAAAGTCCTGGCGCAGGAGGTGGCGATTCTGAAGGAGCGCGTGCGGCGACTGGAGACGGAACTGGCCGAGGCGCGCGCGGGGCAACATCACGGCACGGGGGATACCGAATGACCCATCGGACACCGCAGACAGCGCGAAACCGAGAATGGCTGTGGGTAGGGCTTCTCATCGTCCTGGCGTTCGTGGTGCGCCTGGCGCTCGTGCTCTTCGTTGACCGCGTGGTCTGGGGCGATGAGCCGTTCTACCTGTGGCTGGGCCGGAACTGGTTTGAGGGGCGCGGCTACTCGTTCACCGGCTACTCCGACGTGCACCACACGCCAGGGTATCCGTTCCTGAGCGCCGTCTTCTATCTCATCACGGGCAACCTGGAGATTGCTAGCGACATCTGCTACGTGCTGTTCGGCACGGCGCTCATGGTGCCCTTGTACCTGCTGGCGCGGCGCATCTACAGCCGCGAGGCGGGGTACATCGCGCTCCTGCTGGCAGCGGTATTCCCCGCACTCACCGGCACGATTCTGTTCTGGGGGACGATGACCGAGCCGCCGTACTACTTTTTCGCGTATGGGGCCATGTTCGCGCTCCTGGCGGGGATGGAGCGGCGGCGCGCCTGGGCGGTGTTGCTGGCGGGCCTGGCGGCGGGCGCGGCGTACATCGTCCGACCGGAGGGCATCGCGTACTTCGCCATCCTGCTGTTCTATCTGCTGGTCATCCGGCTTTTTGAGAAGCGCCTGTTCACACGGCGCGCGGCGCTGGAGATTCTGTGCCTTCTGGTGGGGTTTGCCCTCGTCTTCATGCCGTACATGATTTACGTCCGACTGGAGACGGGGGCCTGGATGGTCAGCGAGAAGGCGGGCGTAACCTTCGTTACCAGTTGGCGGCTGGCCTACGGCGATACGGCGGCCTTTGACAAGGCGACCTGGGGGCTGGATTCCACGGGGCTGGAGGTGTTCTTCTTCTCGCGCGAGAGTTACCACGTGAGCATGGTGGAGGTCATCCTGCAAGACCCGATGGAGTTCGCGCGCCTGGTGTATCAGAACGTCCTGGCGCTCCTGTCGCAAGCGTTCTCGCCGCGCATGTTCCCGTACTTCTTCCTGCCGCTGGTGGGGCTGGCGCTGTTCGGCGAGGCGTGGAGCCGCGCGCGTGCCAAGCGAGAGTTGCTGCTCATCCTGTCGCTATTGCCGGTGATGGCGTTTCTCGTATTCTTTATCCAGGAGCGGTACATCGCGGCGCTGCTGCCCACGCTGATTCTGTGGCTGGCGGCGGGGTTGGTTCGGCTGGGCGAGTGGGTCGCGGGTACGGCGCGCTGGCTGTTCGGGGCTTCGGATGGTTCGCGGTGGCGACGCTGGGGCACGTGGCTTCCGACGCTGCTCATCGTCGCGATGCTCGTCGTGGCGTTGCCGCGCGTCATGAACAACACGGCACGCGGCTCGTTCCGATACGCCCACAAGACCGTCGGCCTGTGGATGAAGGACAACCTGGCGACGACGCGCGACACGGTCATCATGGCGCGCTATCCTGCCATCGCGTTCTACGCCGACGCGCAGTGGGAGCCGACGCCGAATGCCACGTGGCCCGAGGTGCTTCGCTACGCCCGGCACGTGGGCGCCGACTACTTCGTGCTGGATAGCCGAGAGGTGGACAAGTTGCGGCCGCAACTGGCCTTTCTGCTAGATGAATCGCAGACGCCGCCCGAACTGGAACGAGTGCACGTGGACACCAGCGAGGGCGCGCAGCTGGTAGTGTACCGAATCCGACCGAGTTCGTAATCGCACGCGGGAGACAGGATTTATGGAATCGCTTCGCAAGATTGTTGTGCAGATACGGCAGGCGCTCGGCAAGGTGGGCGCGCGGCTCCGCTGGGAGGCGTGGGCTGTTGTGGCGTTCACCGTTGCGGGCGCGGCCCTGCGGCTGTGGGGGCTGGGCGCCGACGGGCTGTGGCGCGACGAGGCCCAGGGGCTGTTCGTCGCCGCGAAGGCCTTCCCCGCGGGCATCTCGGGCGCGCTGGTCGCCGACGGCCATCCGCCGCTGTTTTTCTTCCTCATGCACTTCTGGGCGAAGGCGTGGGGCACGAACGAATTCGGGATTCGGCTCCTTCCGGCGCTGCTAGGCATCGCCACCATCCCGCTGCTGTACCTGGCGGGGCGCGATTTGTTCAACCGCTACGTGGGCGTGTTGGCGGCGGGCGTGGGAGCGTTCCTGCCGATGCACATCCTCGTCTCGCGGCAGGCGCGGATGTACACGCTGCTGCCGCTGCTGGTGGTCTTGTCCATCTGGACGCTGCACGACGCCACGCGGTACAACATGCGGCGGTACTGGGTGGGATGGGTGGTCTCGTCGGCGCTGATGATGTACAGCCACAACTGGGGCATCCTGGTATTCGCCGCCGAAAACCTGTATGTCGCATGGCACTGGCTGATGCGCGATCGGCGGGTTTCGCTGCTGGGCGCGTGGATGGCGTCGCTGGGCGGGGTGGGCCTGCTGTACCTGCCCTGGCTACCCACGCTCCTGGAGCAGTTCCGCATTCCGGGCATCGTCATGGGGCCGTGGGTGCGGAGCGAGAACTCGCCCCTGGGCCACTTCTGGCGCATCTTCAACGAGTTGACGTCCATGACATGGCCGGGCAGCCGACCGTTCCCCTACATGCTCCTGCTGGCCATCGGGGCGCTGTCCTTCACCGTGTCCCGCAAGCGGCTTGCGGTTGCGTATGAGTTCGCCCCGGCCACCGACCTGACCGTGCTGGCGCTGGCGTTTCCCATGGCCGTGGGGATTTTGGCGACGAGCAAGACCCAGGGGCTGATTCCGTCGTATGTGGCGATGGCGGTGTTCCCGCCACTGTGCTTCCTGTTCGCGCGGGCGATTTCGGGCCTGCGCCCGGCCTACGGGCTGATGGCACTGGCGGTCATCGCGCTGCTGTTCTGGTACACGCCGCTGCAGAACCTGTACGGCAAGCCCGTTTCGGCAATGCGGGAGATCGCGCAGTACGTCCAGGAGTCGGCGGGGCCTGACGATATCCTTATCATCGCGCCCGACTACCTCGCCACGCCGTTCAATTTTTACTTCGTGGGCGAGCAGGCGCAGGTGGCCTTCCCCCAACCGCCGGGCCGCGTGGAGGAGATCGTGTGGGAGGGCTGGCGCGACCGCTGGGAGAACGCCGAGGATGCGGTTGCGCCCACCCTGGATTTCACGGCGCATGGCGGCTCTCCAGGCGGCAGAATCTGGCTCATCGCGCCGATTGACATGTACCCGAACGACCCGTACTTCGGCCAGATTCGCACGCTGAAGGCCGAACTGGACGCGCAGTATGACTTAGTGGAGCACGAGGGCCGCTTCCGCAAGATGGCGACGGAAGGGGCGGACATCTTCGTGTATCGGCGACGTTGACAGAGCGACAGGCGAGGGGTTGCATCGTGTCTGCGGATGAACGCGCAAGGCGAAATGAATACCTGATGGTGGCGGGCATCGCGCTGCTGGCCCTGGCGGTGCGGGTGGCGCTCGTCCTGTGGGCCGACCGCGCCATCCGCTGGGACGAGCCGGATTACCTGACGCTGGCCAAGAACCTGGCGACCGGCCGCGGCTTTTCGGTGGCGGGGCATGCGGAGTTGCACTACGCGCCGCTGTTCCCGCTGGCGGCGGCCGCGTTCTACCGCCTGCTGGGCGACCTAGAGGCGGCCAGCGACGCGGTGTACGTGTTGGCGGGCGCGGCGCTGATTGTCCCGTACTTCGCGTTGGCGCGGCGGCTGTTCGGCGGGCGCGTGGCCGCGGCGGCGAGCCTGCTGGTGGCGCTGTGCCCCGCGCTGAATGCGTCGGTGCTGTACTGGGGCACCATGACCGAGCCGCTGTATCTGCTGTGCGTCTTCGCGGGCCTGTGGTTCCTGTGGAACGCCGCCGAGGGCAGCAGCGTGAGGCATGGCGTTGCGGCCGGGGTCTGCTTCGCGGCGGCCTATCTCACGCGGCCCGAAGGGAGTTTCTACGCCGCGCTGGGGGTGGCCGTGCTGGCCGTCGGCATCGTTGCGCGGCGGCAGGTGCGTTCGGGCAGGGCATGGGCGGCGCTGGGCGGGTTTGTCCTGGCCGCGTTGCTCGTGGCGCTCCCCTACCTCGTGTACATCCACGGGCAGACCGGCCGGTGGATGGTGAGCGGAAAACTGGGCGTTACCTATGACATCGGGCGGGCGGTGCTGGCCCGCGACCCCGCCGAGTACGACCGCGTTACTGCCTCGCTGGACAGCACAGGCCGCGAGATTATCTGGTACTCGCCGGAGCGATTCCAGCGCGACCTCGCGGACGAACTGGCCGCAAGCCCGCTCCAGGCGCTGCGGCGCGTGTGGGCCAACTTCCGCCTGCTGTTGGACGCCTGGTTTGGCATCACACTTTTCCCGACGCTGCTGCTGCTGTTTGTGGGGCTGGCCTGGTTCGGCGAGCCGTGGGACAAGCGGCGCGCCGTTACGGAGTTGTACTGGGCGGCGGCCCTCGTTCCGCTGCTCATCGCATTCCTGCCCTTCCATGTGGAGATTCGCTTCTTCGCGCCGGCGCTGCCTATCGCGCTGGCCTGGGTGGGGCGGGGCGCCGTCCTCATGGGCGATTGGATGGGCGCCACCGCCCAGGCCTTGGCCCTGCGGCCGATTGCGAAGGGGCTGCGGCGCGCGCTGGCGGCGTTGCCCATCGTCGTCATCGCCGTGGCTTTCCTGGGGTTGACGGTGGTGGCCGTGGGCGAGGGTCGGCGCGGCACGGATTTCGGCCACCGCGAGGCCGGCCTTTGGCTCCAGCGCAACGCATCGCCCGGGAGCGTGGTCATGGCGCGGGATTTGGCCATTGCGCTGTACGCGGGCCTGGATTGGGTTCCCTCGCCGCGCGCCGAAATGCCCCAGTTTCTGGCCTACGCCCGCGCCCACGGCGTGGACTACATCGTGGTGGACGAGCGCGAGGTTACCGTCATCCGCCCGCACCTGAGCGCCTTGCTGCACGGGGAGACGGCGCCGCCGGAACTCAAACTCGTGTACCAGTTCGCGGGCAACAAGGGCCGCACGCTGGTGTACGCGCTGCAGGGAGGCGTTCCATGAGCCGCCGCGTGGTCTGCGTCAACCCGCCGAGCCTGGCCGGCACCACGGCCAACCGCGAGGGCGCGGGAGGCATGGGCAACGTGTATCCGGAGGCGGGCGCGTTCCTGTATCCGCCGCACACGCTGGCCACGGTGGCGGGGGCGTTGCGGGATGGTGGGCTGGAAGTCGCCGCGCGCGACTGCGTCCTGGAGCGGGATTCGGTGGAGCAGGCGGTGTCGTGGGTGGCGGCACAAGCGCCCGCGTGGGTTGTGGCGCAGGTCTCGTGGGCCACGCGAGAGGCCGATGCGGCATTCCTTCGGGCGGCGCGCGCGGCATTGCCCCACACGCCTATCGTGGCCGTCGGCGCGTCGGTGTCGTGGATGGAAGACGCCCTGCGCACGGTTCCGGACATTGCCTGGCTCCACGGCGAGCCGGAGCGAACCCTGGGCCTGTTCCTGACGCTGTTCGGGACGGATGCGTCGCGGTGGCGCGGGCCGCTGTCGGTGTCCATGCTGCGCCAGCCCGGCATGCGGGCGGACGAGCCTTCGCTGGACAACCTGCCGCGCCCGGCGTGGGATCTCTTCCGCTGGCAGGGTTATGGGATGCTGTCGGTCGTGGGCAGCAAGGGATGCGATCATGCCTGCGCCTACTGCCCCTACATCGTCGCCCAGGGCAATCGCTTCCGCCCGCGCCCGGTGGACGAGGTGGTGGACGAGATGGCGCACCTGGCGCGGGCCTATCGCCCTGGGCGCGTGGTGTTTCGCGATCCGGTGTTTGCCCGCGACCGCGACCGGGTCCTGGCGCTGTGCGAGGGGCTGGCGCGGCGCAAGGTGCGGCTGGCATGGGAGTGCGAGTCCCGCGCCGATGACCTGGACGCGGAACTGGTGCGGGCGATGGCGCGGGCGGGGTGCGTGGCGGTGAAGTTGGGCTTGGAGTCCGCCGACTCTGCGGTGCTTGCGGCGGTGCGGCGCGTGCGCGACACTGCCGCGGCGGAAGTGTACCGCGGGCGGGCGCTGGCGGCGGCTTCGGCCTGCGCGTCCCAGGGCGTCGCGCTACGGGTGTTCCTGCTGACGGGCCTGCCGCACGAGGATGAATCGGCCATCGCCGAGACTGGGCGATTTGTGGCGGAGATGCGCCCGTCGGCGGTGCACGTCAAGGTTGTGGAGCGGTATCCGGGCACCTCCATGGATTGGGCGGTGCCCGCCGAGGAAGCGAAGCGCCACGCTGAGGTTCTGCGAACGGCATGGACGCCCACATCGGTTTCGGCGCGGCAGGGCCTCTTGGCGCGGATTCGGGGGAGGCTCTCGCGGTGAAGGCATTGGTAACGGGCGTAACCGGGTTCATCGGGGGGCTTGTGTTGCGCGAATTGGTGGCCGAGGGCGTGCCGGTGCGCGCGCTGGTGCGGCCCGGGCACGATACGCAGTGGCTGGAGCAATTGGGCGCGGAGGTGGCCCACGGCGACCTGCGCGACCGCGATAGCCTTGCTGCTGCCCTGGAGGGGTGCGATACGCTGTTCCACGTGGCCGCCCTGTATTCCACCAACGAGGCCGACACCGCGCTCATGTACGAGACCAACGTGGTGGGTACCCGCAACATCCTACAGGCGGCGGCGGGGTTGCGCTACGCCCGCGTTGTCGTTACCAGCACCATCGGCACCATCGGCCGGCCCGCGGATGGGTCGCTGCCCGACGAAGACGTGGAATTCAACCTGTGGGATTCGTGCAGCCACTACGTGCGCTCCAAGTACCTGGCCGAACTCCTGGCGCTGAACATGGCCCGCGAGGGGTTGCCCGTGGTCGTCGTCAACCCCACATCGCCCATCGGCGCGGGGGACGTGAAGCCCTCGTCCAGCGGGCGGCGGGTGCTGGACGCGCTCCAGGGCAAGGTGCCCTCGTTTCCGCCGGGCGGGCTGAACCTGGTGGCCGCGGGCGACGTAGCGCGGGGGCACATTCTCGCGGCGCAACGGGGACAGCCCGGCCGCCGCTACATCCTGGGCAACGTGCACGGGAACATGACGCGCGATGAATTCATGCGCCTGGTGGGGGAGGTGGCGGGCGTTCGGGTGGCGCAGCCGCCTCGCCCGTCGCCGCTGCGCGCGGTGCGCCAGGCGCTGGCGGGCGGAGCGGTCGGGCGCAGGGGCTTCTTGCCGGCGGCGCTCACGTGCGATTGCCGCCGCGCGGTGCGGGAATTGGGCATGCCGCAGACACCGATTCGCCAAGCGCTGGCCGAGGCCGTGGACTGGTTTCGCCGGAACGGCTACGTGGAGGTAGGGCCATGATGCGCGGGATATTCGGGCGCGAGTGGGGAAAGGGTCGCTGGCACGATTGGGCGATTGTCCTCGCCGCGGTTGCGGCCGTGGCCCTGCGCTGGGTGCAAGGCCCCCAGGTCGTGGACGACGCCTTCATCACGTTCCGCTACGCCAGGAACCTGTCCGGGGGGCTGGGGTTTGTGTACAACGCGGGCGAGCGGGTGCTTGGAACAACGACACCCTTGTTCACCCTCCTGTTGGCCGCGTTGGCGAGCGCGCTTCCGGTATCCCATGCCCACCTCGCGCTGGCGATCAACGCCGTGAGCGACGGGCTGACGTGCGTCCTGTTGGCGGGGCTTGTGTGGCGACTGACCGGCAGCAAGCGGGGCGCGGTGCTGGGCGCCGCAGCGTTCGCCCTGTGTTCGCAGAGTGTCGCGGGCGCAACGACCGGGATGGAGACATCGTTCTGCACGATGCTCCTGGTGGCGGCGTTCTATCTGTACGCGTCGGGGCGCTTTGTCCCGTCGGCCGCGGTCTTCGGCCTGGCCGTGCTCACGCGACCCGATGCCATCATCGCCGCGGGCCTGGCGTTCCTGGGCATCTTCGCCATCAGGCGCTGGGCGGCGTGGCGCGAGGCGGCCGTGTTCGCCGTCGTGGTGTTGTCCTGGGTTGCCTTTGCCACCGCGTACTTCGGCAGTCCGGTTCCCAACAGCCTGTGGGCCAAGGAGCAATCGTACCAGGCCATGCCCGCGTTTGCGGCGCTCGTCAACTTCTGCTCGCGGTTCGGCAACCTGTTTGTGGATCAGATCGCGGGGCGTTTGGGGAACCTGCCGATTCTGCGCGCGCTCATCGCGTGGCCCGCCCGCAGCGTGCTCCTGTACGAGCACTACACGCCTTGGTTCCCGCTGCTGGCATTGGCGCAGGCGGTGGTCTGGGGAGCGGGGGCCTGGGTTACGGTGCGGAGGCGGGCCGCGGCGTGGCCCGTGTTCGCGTTCCCGCTGGCGTATGTCGCGGCGTACTCGGTGGCGAACCCGCTGATGTTTGAGTGGTACTTCGTGCCACCGGCGCCGTTCTACATCGCGGGCATTGTCGCGGGGCTGGTGGCGGCGGGGCGGTGGGTACAGGGCCGGCTCGGCTCGCCGCGCCTGGCCCAGGCGGGAGCGGTTGCGGCGCTCGGCGCGGTGATTCTGACGCAACTGCTGGGGTACAACCTGGTTCCGGATGCGGGGGGCTGGATGTCGCTGCGGCGGCCTGTGTGGCTGGAGCGCGAGAACCTGTACCGCGAGGCGGCTCTGATGCTGGATCCCGCCGTAACTCCCGCCACGGTCATCGCCGCGCCGGAGATCGGGGCGCTCGGCTACTACTGCGACGCGACAATTCTGGACACCGTGGGGCTGGTCTCGCCGCAGGCCATCCCGTTCAATCCGGTGGATCCGTCACTGACCGATAGCAATTACGCGGTGCCCGAACCGCTCATTTACGCTTTCATGCCCGACTATATCGTGGCACTGGAGATATTCGTCCGGCGCACGCTGCTTCCTTCGGAGAGGTTTCGTGGATTGTACACCCTGCTCACGCGCCTGGAAACCCAGGCGTGGGGCACGGATGGGCTGCTGGTGTTTCGGCGCGCCCTGCCGTAGGAACGCGGAGTGGGCGCGCTGTCCAGGGATCGTTGAGGAGCAAGTCGCATGGCCTTTGGGATACGCAAGCAGATACTGACCGCGCTGATGCACGGCTCGGCGCTGCCCGTCGTGGGGAGCCTTTGCCTGCGCCTGGCCTCGGCGTTGCGGGGGCCGTACAAGGATAAGAAGTACCTCGCCAACCTGACGCGCAACCCGTACATCTCGCCGCGGGCGCAGATTTGGGCGAAGGACTTGGAGATCGGGCCGCAATGCTTCATTGACGACTACGTAACGATCTACGCCCATCCCGATGGGGGGCGCATCGTGCTGGGCGAAGGCGTGCACCTGCACCGCGGCACCATCGTGGAAGCGGGCGCGGGCGGAAGCGTCATCATCGGCCCTCACACCCACATCCAGAGCAACTGCAACCTCAAGGGGTTTCTGGCGAGCCTGCACATCGGGGCCAACGTGCAGATGGCGCCCGGGTGCGGCTTCAGCCCCTACGAGCACAAGTTTGACGACACGTCGCGGCCAATTCGCGAGCAGGGTATCGTTACACGGGGCGACATCGTTGTAGAGGATGATGTCTGGCTAGGGCTGGGGGTGTACGTGCTGGACGGCGTCCGCATCGGCAAGGGTGCGGTCATCGGCGCGGGGTCGGTGGTAACGCGGGACATCCCGGCCTACGCCATCGCCGCCGGAGTCCCGGCCAAGGTCATCCGCTATCGGGGCCGCCGGGCAGTGGAGGTATGATCACGGTCAACCTAGGGGTGAACATGAGCACACATGGCGAATCTGCATCGCGAAAAGGCAACGGAAAGGCGTGGGTATTGGCGCTTGTGGTGGGCACGGTGGCGCTGCTCGCTCTGATGTGGGGCGCGGCGCTGGATTCCTCGGACGCGGCGACGGGCGCGGGCATGCCCCAGCCCGTTGGGGTGCTGAACGGGGAGACGATTTACCACGTCCAACTGCGCCAGAATGTCAACGGGTATACGGGGGTGTCGGATACGTACATCAACGAGTACGCGCCCGACTCCAACTTCAACGACCCGAGCCATTGGGGCGACCTCCAGGTGCGCACAGGCAGCCCGGGAAAGCGCGCCCTGCTCCGCTTTGACCTGGCGGGGCAGATACCGGCCGAGGCGCAAATCCTGACCGCTACCCTGCATCTGTGGGCGACTTCGTACCGTTCCGCCGACAGGCCGATGGATTTGGAACTGTACCGGCTGATTCCGGAGTGGGACGCGAACCAGGCCACGTGGAACAGTCGCCTCACCGGCGTTGGGTGGGACGCGAAGGGCGCCGATGGCGCCGGGGACCACGAGGCCAGCCCCGTGGATACGATTACCCTGGATCGGGTGAGCGCCGAATATGTGCTGAACGTCAAGGATGCGATTACGGGGTGGCTTGCCGCGCCGGACACGAACAAGGGCTTTCTGCTCAAGCCGAAGGCCACGTCCATCATAGAGTACCGATTCTATGCATCGGATTGGCTCAATGACGCCCAGAAGCGCCCACTGCTGGACATCTACTACACCTTCGCGCCGGGCGTTACGCCGGAACCGACGGCCACCCACACGCCGACGCCCACGCCCACGCCGACGCCGATCCCCGGCACGGTCATCACGTCCACCATCGCCACCGATTGCGTGAAGGTGGGGTCCACATCCGGGACCCAAGCGAGCACCAACGTGCTGCTCGTGTACACGGGAAGCCTGACCCGCGCCAAACTGTACCTAGACCTGTCCAACAGCAAGGCGGGGCACAGCATCTACGTGAACGGCGTCAAGGTGGGGGAAACGTTTCCATCGGGTGGCGGCACATGCGAGCCGGGGCGCACGTTTTCCTGGTCCTTCAACCCTGCCATCCTGCGCAGCGGCTTCAACGAGATCACCATCACCGCCGACGCCGACCCCGCGGACCTTTGGGGCGCGGTGAATGCCAAGATTGAGGCCGAGGGCGATGTCATCCCTGCCACCATCCGAACCATTTCGTTCAAGGCCAGCAACGGCAGTTGGACCTACCGGGCCGTCATCATGACCCCTTCGGGCTATCGCGGCGATGTGCCGCTGCCGCTCCTGGTGAGCATCCACGGGTGGAGCGGCAAGGCGACGGACGCGCTGGGCATCCATGCCGACGCCGCGAACCGCAACGGGTGGCTGGTGGTTGCGCCCGATTTGGAGCAGAATCACACCCTTTCGCTGAGCGTGCAGGGCCAGTTGCTGGACACCATCAACTACATGAAGGCCAACTACCGCGTGGACGAGTCGCGGATTTACATAACGGGAGTGTCCATGGGGGGCATGATGGCCAGCGGGATGGCGGGGAAGTACCCGCACCTGTTCGCCGCCGCCGCCATAGAGCGCGGGCCCTCGGACCTGGATCAGTGGTACTGGGAGACGGAGGACTGGCGGCGTGGCTGGCTGGAGTACGAAATCGGCGCGTCGCCCCTGGGGAAGCCCTTTGAGTACGAGCGCCGCTCGCCTGTGGAGTACGGCTCCAACATGGCCCACATCCCCATGCTCCTGACCCACGGGCTGCAGGATACCACCGTCTACGTTACGCACACCCTTCGGCTGTCCGACGCCGTCGCCTTGTACGCGGACATCCCGCCGCGGGTGGAGTTGTACGCCGGCGAGCACGACACGCCCTGGCCCGGCGGCAGCGACGGCGTTCTGAACTTCCTGAAGCCGTATCGCCGCGTGGAGGTCCCGCGGAACCTTACCATCCGCACCGACGGCCGCTGCGCGTTCACCGAGCGCGCGTGCACGTACTACTGGCTGACCATCACGCAGACGGACAGCGACCACTGGAGCCGTGTGGAGGCGGCGTTTGATGCTGATGGCGTCATCACGGTGAAGACCGAGGATCCGAAGCCGCCCACCACTGCGAATGTCCCATCCCTGACCTTCCGCCTGAACCTGGAGCAGATGGGGCTGGCGGGGCTGTCGTCCACATGGGTTGTGCAGAACTTTGACGCCGCCACAGGGCGGTACACGCACACGAACGTCTCCTCGGTCGGCGGGTTCCTGTCGGTAACGCCGGGGTGGGGCACGCACGAGATACGGATTTCGCCGCCGTCCCTCGCCCCGCAAGTCCACGAGGTGGAATTGCGCGCCGTGGAGGATACATACATCGTGTACAACGACGCCACCCCCAAAGGCTCCGAAGGCCAACTCATCGTGCAGTCGGATGGCAATCAGCGCGCGCTGATTCGGTTTGACACGACGGCAATCCCGCAGGAAGCCATTGTCCTCGGGAGCGCGTTGCGCTTGGTTGCCACGTCCCAGCGCAATACGGAGACGCTGACCGTATCGGCCTATCAGATGCGCCGCGCGTGGAATGCCGCCGAAGCGACATGGTTCAAGGCTACCGCCGCAGACCCGTGGGGCGTCAACGGCGCGGAGAGCACGGCGTCGGATCGGTACGCGGATGCCGACAGCGCGGTGGATGTCAACAAGTTGCTCGCCTACGAGATGAACGTGCGGCCCATGACTCGGCAGTGGGTGGCGACTCCGGAGGCGAATCACGGGCTGCTCCTGAAGGGGCAGAGCAATCGGTACACCTGGTACAAGTTCGCCTCGGCGGACGGCGGCAACCCCAACGGCCCACGGCTTTGGGTCGCCTACGCGCTGCCCACGCCCACGCCGACGCCGTCGCCCACGCCTACACCGACCAACACGCCGACCAACACGCCGACCGCCACGGCCACGGCCACGCCGACGCCGACACGCACGTCTGGGCCAACCGCAACGCCCACACCGACGCCAACGGGCACGCCCACGCCCACGCTGACCCCGTCGGTTACGCCCACGCCGACGGCGACCCGTCCGGCGCGGCCACAGGTGTTCTTGCCTTTCATCTCCGTTCCGCCGTATTTCTGGCACTAGAAGCGAGGAGCGCATGAAGATTCTGTTTGTGTACCCGGATATTGAGGGAGTGGAGCATTACGGCGCGCGCAAGTTCTACCACGGCCTTGCGTACCTGTCGGCGATGGTCAAACAGGATGGGCACGAGACGGAACTGTACTACGCCGACCGCGAGCCGACCCGCGAGGAGTTCCTGGCCCGCGTCGCCCGCGCAAATCCCGCCATCGTCGCCTTTTCGTCCACCACCCACCAGCATCCCTTCGTGGAGAAGTGGGCGGGGTGGCTGAAGGAGGCGATGCCCGACCGCATCCTGGTGTCGGGCGGGACGCATCCCACCCTCGCGCCCGAAGAGGTGGTGAGCGATCCCAACTGGGACGCCGTGTGCGTGGGCGAGGGCGAGTACGCCTTCCGCGAACTGGTGCAGCGCGTGGCCGAAGGGCAGCCGTTTCACGATGTCCGCAACCTGTGGGTGCGGCGCGGGGATGACATCGTGCGTAACCCGCTCCGCCCGCTTATCGCCAACCTGGACGAACTGCCCTTCGCCGACCGCGACCTGTTTGATTTTGAGGGCATTCTGGCGGCCAACGACGGCTGGGTGGACATGATGAGTGGGCGCGGCTGCCCGTATCACTGCTCGTACTGCTGCAACCCGGGCTTGCAGAGTCGCTACAAGGGTCTGGGCAAGTACGTGCGCTTCCGCAGCGTGCCCCACGTGCTGGCGGAAATCCGCTACCTGCAATCGCGCTACAACGTGAAGACCATCAACTTCCAGGACGATACCTTCACCCTGGACGAGAAGTGGACGCTGGAGTTCTGCGACGCCTATCGGCGCGAGTTTTCGTTCCCGTTTTGGATCAACACGCGGGTGGAGCGGCTGTCGGAGGAAGTCGTGGCGGCGCTGGCCCGCGCGGGCTGCCGGGGCGTGCGCATCGGCATTGAGTCGGGCAACGAACTGCTGCGCCGCGACATCCTGAAGCGCCGTATGAGCAACGAGGACATCATCGCCGCCTTCCGCCGCCTGCGCAAGCACGGCCTGAAGGCGTACACGTGCAACATGCTGGGCGTGCCGGGCGAGACCAAGGAGATGATAGAGGAGACGATTGAACTCAACCGCCGCCTGGAGCCGGACGACCTCCAGTTCTCCGTCTTCTACCCGTACCCGATGACCGAACTGCACGACATCGCCGTGGAGAAGGGGTACTACGTGCCGCAGGCGGGGGCGCTGTCCACGTACTACGCCCGCACCAGCGTGCTCAACCTGCCCACGCTGACGCCGGAGGAACTGGCCTACGAGTACGACCGATTCATGGCCCTCAAGAGCGAGTTGAGTTTGCGACGCACCCATCCCTGGAAGTACCGCGCCAAGAAGGCCCTGCGCGCGATGCTGCGCGGCGACGAGGCGAAGATGGCGCGCGTGCTGAATGTCTGGCGCGGGGTCAAGCGCGCCCTGCGCCGAGCGTGAGGCCACCGCATCACAGAGGAGCGAGCATGGATTTAGTCGCCTACTACGACGCCTATTGGACGCAAGCCGACGACACCTTTGACCACGAGCGGCTGGAATTGCTGGCGAGCCGCGTGAGGCCCGGCGAGAAGGTGCTGGAGGTGGATTGCGGGCCGGGCGTTCTGGCCAAGAAGATGCAGGAGCGGGGCGCGGATGTAACGGCCACGGACTTGTCGGCGGTGGCCGTCGGGCGCGCCCGCGAAAAGGGCATTCCCGCCCAGCAGGTGGACATAGACACGCAGGATTTGCCCTTTGCCGACGGCACGTTTGATGTCGTCGTGTCCAACTCGGCCATAGAGCACCGCTTCTTCCACGAGCGGTCGTTTGACGAGTGCGCGCGGGTGCTGAAGCCGGGCGGGCGGTTCATCGTCTGCCTGCCCAACATCGCCCACTGGAAGTGCCGCCTGTGGGTGCTGTTCGGCCGATTCCCCTACGTGCAGCATTCACCCACCGACGCCATGCACCTGCGCTTTTTCACGGTGCGTGAGGCGAAGAAACTCTGCCGCGCGCGGGGGCTGGAGCCGATGGAGGTGGACGGCAGCGCGTCGTTGTGGGCGCGGGACTTCTACCCGGCGTTCTTCCGCAAGCGCGGCGTGCGCGATGTGTACAAGTACCTGGCCCATGTCTGGCCCTCCATGTTCGCGCGGGACTTCGTGCTGGTCTGCCGGAAGAAGGAGGCGCGATGAGCCTGAAGCGGCAGGTGGGTTCGGCCATCGTCTGGGTGGCGCTGTCCGTCCTATTCACGCGCTTTCTGTCGTTCATCGCCAAACTGGTGCTGGCGCGGTTTCTGGTGCCGGGCGATTTCGGCCTGCGGGCGCTGGCCAACCCCGCCATCAACCTACTGATGATGTTCCAGGAGTTGGGGTTTACGTCCGCACTCATCTACCGGCAGACAGACGTGGAGGAGGCGGCCGATACGGCGTTCTGGACGGTGCTGGGCAGTAGCCTCATCCTGTACATCATCGGATTCCTGTCGGCTCCGTGGGTGGCCGACTTCTTCCACGAGCCGCAGTTGGTCTCCGTGATGCGGGTGCTGGCGTTGACCATGCTCCTGTCGTCGTTCGCCCAGGTGCCGGTGGCGCTCCTCGTCAAGGAGTTGTCGTTCAAGCGCAAAGTGCTCCCCGACCTTGCGGCCGGGGTGTTGGGCAATGGGCTGTCCATCGTCCTGGCGATGTTGGGCTTTGGCGTGTGGAGCCTGGTGTACGGGCAGGTGGCGGTATCGCTCATCGCGGCGGGCCTCATCTGGTTCGTTACCCCGTGGCGGCCTCGGCTGCGTTTCAGCAAGGCGCGGGCCAAGGAACTCATTGACTACGGCAAGCACATCGTCGGGAGCCAGGCGCTGGTGTTCGCCATCACCAACGTGGACAACGTCTTCGTCGGCAAGTTCCTGACGACGGCGACGCTGGGGTTCTACGACCTGGCCTATACGATCGCCAACCTGCCGGCGACGCAGATTACCCGCCTGGTAAACCAGGTCATGTTCCCCACGTTCTCCAAAGTCCAGAGCGACTTGCGGATGTTCCGCGAGGTGTACTTCCGGGCGCTGAAGTACGTGTCGCTCCTGTCGGTGCCCATCGCCGTGGCGACCATCGGGTTTGCGGACAACTTCGTAACCCAGGCGTATGGGAGCGAGTGGCGTCCGGCCATCCTGCCGATGCAGTTGCTCGGCATCTACGGCCTAGTGCGGTCGGTGGCGGCCAACATGGGCAACGTGTTCAAGGCGGGGGGGCAACCGCGCTGGCTCACGTACATCGCCCTGTGGCGGCTGACCATGATGCTCATCTTCCTGTACCCGTCCATCAAGTGGGGCGGGATTGTCGGCGTGAGCCTGTTCTCGGCCATCATTTCGGTGATTGATTTCGGCATCTCGGTTTACCTGGCCAACAAGATTATCGGGGCTTCGTGGGGCAAGTACGTGCAAATCCTGTTGCCCCAGGGGTTGGCGTCGGTCGTGGCCGTGCTGGCGGGCAAGTTGGTGTACTGGAACACGTGGGGGCTGGCCCGCGCCATTGTGCGGCTGGGCGCTGCGGGCGCGGCCGTTGTCATCGTGTACACCGCCATCATGCTGGCCATTGACCCCGAAGTGCGGCAGTTGGCGCAGGCCATCTGGGAGTTCGTGCGGCCGGGCCGACGTGGCGCGGTGGCGAAGGAGGCATGACATGACCGGATGGGGGGCCGCCCCGCCGCCCGCTGTGGCGAGCACCCTGCGCGTCGCCCTGGTCTCCACGGTGGCGATGAACCCGTATGTGGAGTTGCTGCGTCGCGCCCTGGACGCGATGCCGGGCGTGCGGGCGGTGTCCCAGCGCGATCTCACGCCCGCCTGGGTCTGGCGTAATCGGCGCGGCGTGGACGTGATTCACCTGCACTGGTTGGAACTCCAGATTGCCTCGCCCTCGCGGTGGCGGGCGTTCAAGAAGTTCACGCGGTTGGTAGGGGCCGTCCTGCTGGCGCGGCTTCTGGGCATCACGTTCGTGTACACCGTGCACAACCTGGAGCACCACGAGGGGCGGAACGCGCTCCTGAACCGCTGGGCCAATCGGTGCGTGTTCGCCCTGGCCGACGCGGTGCATGTGCACGATGAGGGCGTGGCGGGGCAGTTGGCCGCGCGCTACGGGCGCAGGCGCGGCGTGTACGTCGTCCCGCACGGGAACTACATCGGCGCATATCCGGTGGCCGATTCGCGCGAGGGTGCCCGCGCTCGCCTGGGCCTGTCGCCGCAACAGATGGTGTTCCTGTTCCTGGGCCAGGTGCGGCCCTACAAGGGCGTGGAGGAACTCATCGCGGCGTTTCGCCAGTTGGAAGGCGAGGAGTACGTCCTGCTCATCGCGGGCAATCCGCAAGACGCCGACTACGCGGCCCGCATTGCGGCGGCGGCGCAGGACGATTCGCGCATCCGATTGCGGCTGGGCTACGTGCCCGACGAGGAACTGCACCGCTATCTGCTGGCCGCCGACGTGGACGTTCTGCCGTATCGGGAGGTAACGACCTCGGGGGCGGCGCTGCTGGCCTTCTCGTTCGGCTTGCCCATCGTCGCGCCGAACATCGGGTGCTTCGCCGGGTTGGTGGCGGGCAACCGCGGCATCCTGTACGACCCGGGCGACCCGCGCGGCCTGGTGGATGCGCTGGCGCGGGCGGCGGCGCTGGACAGGGATGCGGCGCGGCGCGAGGCGCTGGCCTACGCGGAGTCGCTGAACTGGGATCGGCTGGCGTCTCTCCATCTGGCTGCTTATCGCGGGGTGCGGAGGGCGCGGGGATGATCGCGGGGGAGACGATTCTGTGCTTCGCGCCAGACCCGTGGGATGACATCTGGCGCAACCGACATCAGATTATGAGCCGCTTGGCCCGGCAGAACCTGGTCATCTACGTGGAGCCGCGGCCCTACTTGCGCCAGGTGTGGGCGGGGCTGCGGAGCGGCGCGTTTCGCCCCCTGCGCGGGCGGCCCCGACTCCGCAAGGCGCTGGACAACCTGTACGTGTACACCCCGCCGTGGTGGGCGCCCATCAGCGGCAGGGAACCGCTGGCGTCGCTGTTTGCCCGCTTGCGGCGGAGGGACTTGCAGGCCGTGATGCGGCGGCTGGGCGCGGGGCGGCCCATCCTGTGGCTCGTGCGCCCAGACCAGGCCGACGTCATCGGCCAGGTCGGCGAGAAGATGCGCGTGTACCAGATTGTGGACGAGTACGCGGGCTACGGCGGGCTGAGCGCCGAGCGCCGAGCGGCCCTGTTGGAGCGGGAGCGGCGGCTGGTCGCGGCTGTGGACATGGTGTTCGTAACGTCGCCGGCTCTCTTGGAGAGCAAGGGCCCGTACAACCCGCGCACCTATCTCGTGCCCAACGGCGTGGACTACGATGCGTTCTCAAGGGCGCTGGAGGACCCCGCATTGCCCGCTGACCTTGCGGCGGTGCCCAAGCCGCGTGTCGGGTACGTGGGGGCGCTGAACGACAAGGTGGACTATGCGCTGCTGCGCGATTTGGCGCAGGCGCGGCCCGACTGGGCCATCGTGCTGGTCGGGCCGTGGGCGGTGCGCGAGGACGCGACAGGCTTTGACCTGCGGCGCCAGGCCAATGTGCACATCCTGGGCAAGAAGGACGTGGCCCTCGTGCCGCATTACGTCAAAGGTTTGGACATTTGCCTGATGCCGTATAAACTAAATGAGTGGACGCGGAGCATTGACCCGCTGAAGATGTATGAGTACCTGGCGGCCGGGCGGCCGGTGGTCTCCACGCCCATACCGGCGGCGGTGGCCTTCTCGCGGTGGGTTGTCGTGGCCGACGGCGAGCGTTTCGCCGAGGCGGTGTTGGCCGCGATGGCGCAGGATAACGACGCGGCCCGCGCCGAGCGCCGTCGCGTTGCCGCCCGGCATTCGTGGGAGGCCCGCGTGGAGTTCATCGCGTCCCGCTTGGCCGACTTCTTGCAGCACGGCGAGGCGAAGTAGCGGCGCTTCCCGGCGTTCGGATTCGGCGCTGGGGCGCACGGAGAGGAGGATAATGGAAACAACCGATTTTCTGATGTACTTGCGGGTGATTTGGAAGCGCGCCTGGCTCATCGGGCTCATCATCGTGTTGACCGTGGGCGTGATCCTGATGACATCCCTGACCGCGGGGCCGGTGTACCAAGCGACGGTGCGGCTTCAGGTGATCGCCTCGGAGCCGGGCGATGTGGCGCTGTTCTCGGAGTTCCGTTCGGGCCCGGCCGCGGAGGAAATCTCCGCAGCCCAGCAGGACTTCATCGCGGCCCTGAAGCGCCCCATCGTGGCCTGGCAGACCATCGCCGACCTGAACCTGGGCATCAGCGCGGTGGACCTGCTGGATCGCATGACGGTGGGCACCGAGGAGGAGTTCATCTACATCTCCTACGAGGCCGATTCGCCGCAGGATGCCGAGACCATCGTTACCAAGTTGGTGGACAATGCGCTGGTGTACTATCGCAATCTGCGGGCGAAACGCGCCACGGTCTTGCGCGTGTTTATCGCGCAGGAATTGGAGAAGCAGCAGAAGGCCCTGGCCGACGCCAAGGAAGCCTTCTTGCAGTTCAAGTTGCAGCACAATGTGGACTCGCTCCAGCGCGAATTGACCGCCTATCAGGACGAGTTGCGCCAGTTGCGGCTGAATCGCGATGTGGTGGTCATGCAGAGCGAGCAGAAGAGCCGCGAGGCCACGCTCTATCAAGAGCAGGCGCAGAAGGCGACCGAGCAGGCCGAAGCGGCGTCGGCGCGCGCGGCGACGGCTACGGCGTCGTACTACTACGGCCTGGCGCGCGACTACGCCCAGAAGGCCGTGGAGGCGGAGATCGCCGCCGAAGCGGCCCAGGTGGCCAGGCTGGAGTACGAGCAGATGATCTCCGACCGCGAGACGCGCCTCTTGTCGCTCATCGGCCTGACGTCGGAATATGACGCCAAGCAGGCCGCCGTGAACGAAATCCAGGCCAACGTGAACTTCCTGTCGGGCAAACTGAACGAGGCGGCACTGAAGGAAAGCCAATCGCTGAACGCGGGCTTCATCCAGGTTGCGGAGCCGGCGCGCCAGCCCGACCGCCCGGCGCCGTCGCAGTTGCCGCGCTTGCTCCTGGTGGGGGTCGCTATCAGCGCGGCGGCGGGCGTGATCCTGGCGTTCGTCCTGGAGTTCATTGAGTCCTTGGGCCGCTCCAAGGCCAAGGCGAAGGCGCAGTAGAGTCGGGGTCGGCGCACATGCGGCGCGTGCTGTTCGTGGACAAGGCCCCCCAGTTGGGCGGGTCGCTGGTCAGCCTGTATCACCTGGTGCGAGGGCTGGATCGGACGCGGTTTGAACCCATCGTTCTCGTCGCGGACGGGACTCCTGCCGCAGCGCGGTTTTCAGCGCTGGGTGTGGAGGTGCTGACACGCCCGTGGGCCAACACGCCGCCGCAGACGCCCGCGCTGCTGCAGGGCGTAAAGCAGACGGCGGCAGCGCGGGAACTGCGCGACTGGCGCTGGGGCCGCCGCCTGTATCACGGCGCGGGTTTTCTGGTGAAGCACCTGCCGCGGATTCTGGAGCGTGCCGAGGCGTTCGCGAACCTGCTCTACGATGTGAAGCCCGACTGGGTCCATATAAACGATGGCGTGCCGTTCAATCGCGGCGAGGTCCTCGGCGCGCTGTGGGCGCGGGTTCCGGTGGTATGTCATGTGCGGTCGTTTGAGCCGCCCACGCGGTTTGACCGTTTCTTGTCGTCGCGCGTGGCGGTCCACATCTGCATCTCCCGCGCCATCGCGGAGTGGCTTCTGGGCACGGGCGTGCGGCTCCGAGCGTGGCGCGTGGTTCACAACGGCGTGGACCTGGCGGAGTTCCAGGATGTTCCGGGCGCGCGCTCCCGCGTTCGCGCGGAGTTGGGGCTTCCTGAAGATGCGTTCGTGGTCGCGCTGCTGGGTCGTGTCGTCCCGTGGAAAGGGCACGAGGTGTTCTTGGACGCGATGGAGCAGTTGCTGGCGGCGCACCCGCATCTCATGGGCTGCATCGTGGGCGAAGGCTGGCGGGGCCACGACTTTGAGCAGCGACTCCGCGACCGCGTGGAGTCCGGGCCGCTGAAGGGGCGCGTGATCTTCGCGGGCTTTCGGCCGGATGTGCCCGCGCTGTTGCAGTCGGTGGACGCGCTGGCCCACACATCTGTAGAGCCGGAGCCGTTCGGGCGCGTGATCGTGGAAGCGATGGCGGCACGATTGCCCATCGTGGCGACGGCCGCCGGCGCGGTGCCCGAAATCCTGGAGCATGAGCGCACAGGGTTGTTGGTGCCTTCGGGCGATGCCGAAAGCCTGGCGCAGGCCCTGCGGCGGCTCGTGAGCGACCCGGACATGGCCCGGCGACTGGCCGCTGCGGCCCGCCAGGAAGTGGAAGCGCGGTTCACCGTGCAGCGGTACGTGGCGGGGGTGCAGGCGGTGTATGAGGAGTTGCTATGATTCGTAGGTTGGAGTGGCTATCCGGCGACCGCGCGTGGCTCCGCCTTGCGGGGCGGGTGGCGCTCGTGCTGGTTGCGCTCGGCATCGGGTACGCGCTGGGCGCGGTGCTCGTGTCGCCGCGGTACGCGATGGTGATCACGGCCGTGGGCGTGGCGTTCTGCTTGGGGGCTGTGGCTGTAGACCCCAAGATCGGGATGCTCCTCTGGATCATCGTGTCGCCCTATGCGCGGTTCATCCCGCTGGACATCCAGTTGGGGCACGGCATCCCAGACCTCAAACTGAACCGACTGGTTACGCTGGTGTTGCTGGCGCTGTGGGCGGCGCAGGTGGCCATCGGGCGGCGCAAATGGTCGCGTGTGGTCTGGAGCGACATCTTCATGGCCCTGTACATGGCCTTCACGCTCATCAGTTACTCGGGAGCGCCCATGTCCACCAACAAGGCGCTCCAGAATTTCTGGGACATCTACCTGGTGCCCGCGGTGGCCTATTTCCTGGCGCGGCAGTTGTTCTCCAACGAGCGCGATGTGAAGCGGGTGGCTATCACCCTTTCCATCGTCGGAGTCTACCTGGCGGTCTTGGCGACGCACGAGCAGACGACGGGAATCATCCTGTTCTATCCCGAGGATCGCAGCATCATCTACTCGGCGAACGTGCGGCGCGTGGTCAACCTGCTGGGCAACCCCGCGTTCACGACTATCGCCATTGCCATGGCGGCGCCCTTTGCCTCGCGCGGCATGATTGAGAGCAAGACGCGCGGGCGACGGCTGGTCTGGCTGGGCGTGTTGCTCATGCTGGCCGTCGGCTCCTTTATGTGCTACAACCGTTCGGGGTGGGGCGCCTTCATCGCCGCTTTGTTGGTGATGCTGCCGTTTTACCCGCGCTTCCGCAAGGTCTTCCTGCCGATCTTCTTGGTGGCGGTCGTGCTGCTGACCGTAACGTGGGGCGTGGTTAGCGCGGTACCGGCCATCCGCGAGCGCCTGCAGGCCGAGGGGCCCATCATCTGGCGGATGCAGGTGCTGGGGACGGCGTGGAAGATGATCGTGGCCCATCCGTTCACGGGCGTGGGACAGGGGAACTTCGCGGCGCTGTACACCCTGTATGCGCGGGGCGCGGCGTACCAGTACGCCGATCCCAATACGCGCGTGCTCATGTCTCCGCACAACTCGCTGGTGTACATTCTGGTTCACGGCGGGCTGATCACGTTGTTGCCGTACCTCGGTTTCCTGCTGTCGGCGTTCTGGGTTACCGTTCGGTTCTATCGCAGCATCGCCGACGCCAAGGCGCGGAGCCTCATCATCGCGACGTGGGGCGCGTTCGTGGCGTACCTTCTGCCGGGCATGGCCGGCGACATCGTGGTTTTCTCCTTCGGAGCGATCCTGTTCTACACCTTGGTCGGCGCCGTTCTGGGATGGATTCTGGGCGATGGGCAAGCCCTCATTCTGCCGAAGGCATCGGCGAGGGAGTCGGCGTGAAGGTTCTGATGCTCAGCCCATTCCCGCTGGACTGCGATCGCGCTCATGGGGGCGTGGAGTCCACGGTGATGTACCTGCTGGACGGCATCGGAGCGCGGGACGACGTGCAGGTGCACGTGGTAACCTCGCTACCGTCGGTGCGCTCGCCCCAGACGCGCACCCGAGGCCCGGTGCGCATTACATACCTGCCGCGGCTGCGGTGGGGGCGGCTTGCGGGCTACGCGGGCGACTTCCGAGCCATCCGCCGAATCGCGGAACAGGAGCAGCCTGACCTGGTGCACGCGCAGGGGACGACATTCTATGCGGGGGCAGCGCTGGCTTCGGGGTTCCCCGCGGTCATCACGGCGCACGGCGTGGCGTTCCGCGAGATGGCGTATCTGCGCGGGGTTCCCCAGCGGGCGCGGGGCCTGTGGGACGCATGGTACGAACGCCGCTGCGTTCGCCGGGCGCGCTATCTCATCGCCATCGCGCCATACGTGGCCCGAGAGTTCGCCCGCCGGACGCGCGCCCGCGTGTGGCATGTGCCCAATGCCATCTCGGGGCAGTTCTTCGCGCTGCGGCGTGCGCCCGAATCGCACACGGTGCTGTTCGCGGGCGTGGTTAGCCCCCGCAAGGCGGTGTACGAACTGGTGCAGGCGGTGGCCGCGGTGCGCAAGGCCGTGCCCGATGTGCGCCTTCGGGTTGCGGGCGACACGCGGCAATTTCCCGACTACGTGTCGCGCATCCGGCGGCTGGTGGCCGAGCAGGGACTAGGGGACAATGTTCAGTTCCTGGGGGCCCTGCCCGAGGCGGAGGTTCTGGGGGAATACGCGCGGGCGGCGGTGCTTGTGCTGCCGTCATGGCAGGAGACCTTGCCCGCGGTGGTCGCCCAGGCCATGGCCGCGGGCGTGCCGGTGGTGAGCACGGCGGTGGGTGGCGTCCCCGACATCATCCGTGACGGCGAGACCGGCCTTCTCGTCCCGCGGGGCGACGTGGCGGGGCTGGCCGATGCCCTCGTGCGCGTGCTGACCGACGCGCCGCTGGCCCCGTCGCTTGCCGAAGCGGCGCGTTCGTATGCGGAGGCGAACTTCCGAAGCGATGTCGTCGCCCATCGCGTGCTGGACGTTTACGCTGACGTCCTACGGCTTGAAGGGAGGGCACCATGAGGATCAAGCCCGATTGGTTCCAGTGGCTACACGGGTACAGGACGCGGGAAATCGCCATCATCTTCGGCCAGTGCCCCGATGGCCTGTTCGCGACGGGGCTGGAATTGGGGGCCGGCGACGGATTCCAGAGCGAACTGCTCCTGAAATACGTGGGCCGTTTGGTGGCCACGGACATCAATCCGGCCATCCTGCGCCTGCCCGCTCACGACTGCGTGGAGTACCAGGCGCTGGATGCCGAAGACGTGGGCGACCATTTCGCGCCCGGTTCGTTTGACCTGGTGTTCTCGTCCAACCTGCTTGAGCATCTTCCGGCGCCGGAGCGGGCGCTGGCGGGCGTGCAGCGGGTGTTGCGGGATGATGGCGTAACCATCCACATCGTGCCCAGCCCATTCTGGAAACTGTGCGAACTCCTGTTGTATTTCCCGAATCATGTCATTGTCCTGCTGGAGCAGATTCTTGTTCGCGGGGGTGGCCGAGTGCTGGCGGAGAAGGTGCATCGGCATACTCACGGCGGGGCTGAGGCCATGCCCATGCCCCAGGAGGCCGACAACAACCCGAAGACCCGAAAGCGCCCGCACTCGTTCCTCTATCGTTGGTTCATTCCGGAGACCCACGGGGTGTCGTCGGGACACGTGGAGGAGTTCCGGGCCTTTCGCAAGTCGCGTTGGCTGGCCGAGTTCCGCCGGGCCGGCTTGGAGGTCGCGGTCGTCAAGAAGGGCCCCGTGGCGTCGGGGTACGGGTTCGGGCTGGACACCCTGCGGCGCTGGCTGGAGCGGCTGGGCTTCACTTCGGAGTACATCTACGTCGCCACGCAGGCAGGGCACACCAGTCCGTATCTGGAATGCTTGCGAGGTTAGTCGGTGGAGGGACACGAGAGCAGGCCACTGAAGGTCGCGCTGGCCACCATGTATCCGCTGGACCCGTCGCGGCGGTCGGGTGGGTTGCAGGCGGTCGCCTGTGATTTGGTGCGCGGATTCAAGGCGGTGGATGGCCTGGAATTGCACGTCGTGCATTGCACGAAGGAGGTGGACGCCGACTGCGTGGTGCAGGATGGCCCGGTGTTCGTGCACTACCTGCACGCGCCGCGCCGCCGCATCGTGCCCAACATGCTCACGTCGGTTTGGAAACTGCGCCGCGAGTTCCGCCGCATTCGCCCGGATGTGGTGAACGCCCACATGGGCCACTACGCGGCGGCGGGCGTATGGGCGGGGTTCCCGACCATCCTGACCATCCACGGCATCGTGTGGCGCGAGGCGGAGATTTTCCGCCAGACGTGGTTTGACCGCCTGCGCTACGGCATGGCCATGCTGTACGACCGATTCGCCGTGCGGAGGGTGCAAAAAGTTGTGGCCATCAACCCCTACGTGCGCAGGGAGTACCGGGCCGAGAATGACCCGCGCTGGGCCGAGATTCCCATCCCCATCTCCGACGACTATTTCGCCGTGGCGGATCGCACGGTGCCCGGCCGCATCCTGTGCGCGGGCACGATTACGGAACTGAAGAACGGCATGGCGCTGCTCCAGGCGCTGAAACTCGTGCGCGAGCGGGTTCCCGAGGCTCACGTTCACTTCGCCGGGCGCATAGATGACCGCCGCTATCTTGCCCGCATGGAAGCCTACGCCGCCGAGAATGGCCTCAGCGAGGCGGTGGCGTTTCGGGGGCTGATCCCCTACGAGGCGACGCTGCGGGCCTATTCCGAATGCGCGGTGCTGGCCCTGACGTCGCGGCAGGAATCCTCACCGCGGGTGATTCTGGAGGCGGCGGCGGCGGGCAAGCCGTCGGTCTCCGTGCGGGTGGGGAGCGTGGCCGACATGATAGACGACGGCGTTAGCGGCTATCTCGTGGAGCAGGATGACATCCCGACCCTGGCCGACCGCCTGGTGCGCGTCCTGACCAATGAGGCGCTGCGTCGGCAGATGGGGGAGGCCGCCAAGCGGCGCGTGGAGGAGCGCTGCAGCCTGGCCCGCGTTGTGGCGCAGTACGTGGCCGTGTACCGCGCGGTGGCGGGGGGAGGATGACGGCCATGCGCGTGCTGTACGTCTCCGAGGCGCTGGTGCCGCCCTTTGACGAGGGCATCAAGAAGGCCTCGTGGCATCTCCTGAAGGCGCTGCAAGCGTCCCACGAGGTACTGGCGCTGACCAGTCGCGGGAGCGGCATCCCCGACGCTGGCGTGGAGCGCGTCCACGTCAACCGACTGTTCATCAGCGTGGCCCTCATGCGGAAGGTGCGGGGCTTTCGCCCGGAGCGTGTGGTCTATTTCCCGACGGCGTGCGCCACGCTGTTCAGTTTCGCGCGGGCGCGCGTTCTTGCCGCATACGCCCGAACCCCGGTGGCGCTGGTGGCGTTCCAGCCGCGGGCGTATGGGCGCTGGGCGCGGCTTCTCATCTCACGCCTGCGCGCCGGGCCTGTGTGGGCGCAGGGCGAGGCGACGGCGGCCCCGCTGCGCGCGTTGGGGTGCGACGTGCGCATCCTGCCGCCCGCCGTGGACACCCAGGCGTTCGCCCCGGCCGATGATGCCCGGCGGCGCGCGTTGCGGGCGCAGCACGGTCTGGCTGCCGACGTGCCGATAATGCTCCATGTGGGGCACATCCTGCCCAACCGCAACGTGCATGCGCTGGCGGCGCTCCAGCGGGCATTGCAGGGCGAGGCGCAGGTTGTTGTGGTGGGGAGTTCCGCCTTCGGCGTGGACGCGGCCCTGGTGCAGGCGCTGAGGGATGCGGGCGTCCGCGTCATCACGGGGTACGTGGAGCGCATCGCCGAGTTGTACCAGATGGCCGACTGCTACGTCTTTCCCGTGCGTTCGGCCCAGGGGAGCGTGGAGATTCCGCTGTCGGTGCTGGAAGCGATGGCGTGCAACCTGCCCATCGTGAGCGCGCCCTTTGGCGAGTTGCCGCGCCTGTTCCCGGCAGGCGAGGGCGTGCGCTACGTCGCCGACGACGCGGCCCTGGCCGATGCGGTGCGCCAGGCGCTGGCCGAGAGGCCGGTTCGCACCCGCGACCGCGTCCTGGGCTACGGTTGGGCTGCCGCCGCTGACATGCTGGTTTCGGGGAGGCCGTCGTGAGCGAGCGCGAGTTGCGGCTGGCCGTTTTCCTGAGCGACGCGGGGGCGAGGCCCGTGGCCGCCGAGGACTGGGCGTCGGCAGATGCTGCGGCGCTGCTGGCCCATCTGCGGCGCAACAAAGTGCCGCTGCTGCACGCCCGCGCCGTGCGTCCCGACCTGCCCATCTGGGGCGCGCCGCCGTTCGCGGAGGCGCTTGCGCAGGAGCAGGCCAGCCTGACCCGCCAGCGGGGGGAATACGTGAAGGTGTGGGAGGCCCTGACGGCGCGCGGGGTTCCGTGCGTGCTCATCAAGTCGGCGGGGATTCCCCCGTCGTTCCCTTACCGCAGCGACAACGTGGACCTGCTGGTGCCGCCGGATGCGGAATGGGCGGCGGCGCAGGCCCTGTACGAGCTGGGCTATGTGGAACTGCGCAACATTGAGGAGCCGCGTAAGTTCCTGTTCAAGCGATTCCTGGGCGGCGCGGAGGCTTCGGCCATTCACCTGCACACGCAGGTGGGCTGGGGCACGGGGTTCCTGGTGGACGAGTGGCTCTGGGAGCGGGTGCGGCCCTCCGCCGATGACCCGGCGGTTTCCATCCTCGGCCCGGAGGATGAACTGCTGGTAACGCTGGCCCACGCCTTCTACGAGGACAAGGAATTCAAGATATGGGACATTGTCAAGGCGCGCCACTGCGTAAGTGCTGCTGCGTTTGACTGGGACTACTGCGCGCGTCAGGCGGAGGAGCGCGGCTGGCTCCGCGGGCTGGACGCGATATTGCAGCACGTGGCGCGTGTGGAGGCGGCGTGGTTCGCGGAGGGGCGCGTCCCCGCCGGTGTGCCGAACGGCCCGCCGTCCTCGCCGGTGCCGCCCTTGGATGCGGAAACGCTCCCCGCGCGGGTGGGTTTCGCCTACAGCAAGCGGTACTACTTCGCCAAAGTCGCCCGCGACCGGCGGTTGTCTGCGGCGCAGAAGTGGGACGACGCCCTGCGGCACGCGCTGGCCGGGGCGCGTCGCAAGTTGAAAGTCCGCTCGCAGCGTCCCATGCTCGTCGCCGTCAGCGGGGTGGACGGGTCGGGCAAGACGGCCGTGGCCGAGGCGCTGCGGGAAGCCTTCGGGCGGTGCGACATTCGGGCGCGGATTGTGTGGACGCGGGGCGCGTCTTCGCCGCTGACCGATGCGCTCATCCGCCTGGGCAAGCGGTGGCTGGGCGGGGCATCGGGCGCCGGCCAGGGCGAGGGCGGCAATGCGCCCGACCCGTGGGAGCGGCGGGCAAGCCTGTGGCGGCGGCCGCTTGTCCGTCGGCTGTGGCCGTGGGTCATCGCGCTGGACTTGTGGGCGCAGTACGTGGCGCGCGTGGCGTGGCCCCTGGCGCGCGGGTGGGTGGTCATCGCCGACCGGTACGTGGCCGACGCGCAGGCGGAAGTCGCGGCCTACCTGGAGGCGGCGGGCCACGGGCGCGTCCCGTTGGCGTTGCGCCTGCTGGCGTATGCGTCCCCGCGCCCCGCCATCTGGTTCGTGCTGGACGTGCCGCCGGACACGGCTGCGCGCCGCAAGGCCGGGCAGGAGTCGGAGGCGTTTCTCGCGCGGCAGGCCGCGTGGTATCGCTGCCTGGCAGAGGCGCGGCGCGGGCACCTGCTGGACGCCGCCCGACCGTTGGACGATGTGGCGGGCGAGGCAGTGCGCGTCGCCCTGCTGCGTTACTATCGTCGCTACAGCACCTTCATCAACGGGCTGTTCTTGTTCAATCCCAGGGCCAAGCGCCCGTTTCTGGAGTCGTAGATGCGCGTCCTGGTGGTAACGAACATGTACCCAACCCCAGACAAGCCGGCCTTCGGCACGTTCGTGCGCGACCAGGTGGAGTCGCTGCGCGCGCTGGGGGTTGAGGTGGACGTGTTCTTCATGGACGGCAAGGCCAGCCGCCTGAACTACCTGCGCGGGTTCTGGGGCCTGCGGCGTTGGCTGGGAACGCACCCGCGCTACGATTTGATTCACGCGCACTACGTGTTTTCGGGGCTTGTGGCGTTGAGCCAGCGCCGCCTGCCGGTCGTGTTGACGCACCACGGCATAGAGGTTGTGCTGGGCTGGCAGGGATACCTGTGCCGCTGGGTAACGCCCCGTGTGGACAGGGTTATCGTTACGTCGAGCGTGGTCAAGCGCGCGCTGGGCTATGCGGATGCCGTCGTCATCCCGTGCGGCGTGGACATGACGCGGTTCGCGCCTGTGCCCCAGGCCGATGCCCGCGCTCGCCTGGGCTTGCCGCAGGACGCGCGGCTGGTGCTGTTCGCGGGCGAGCCGCGCCCCGAAAAGCGGCTGGAGATCATCCAGGCGGCGGTGGCGCGCCTGTCGGCGGAGGACGACCGCGTGCGACTGGTCGTGGCGTCCAACTGCCCGCACGAGGAGATGCCGCTGTACATGAGCGCCTGCGACGTGTTGGCGCTGGCGTCGGATTTTGAGGGGTCGCCCATGGTCATCAAGGAGGCGATGGCGTGCAATCTGCCCATCGTCTCGGTGGACGTGGGCGACGTGGCCGAGATTCTCGGCGATACCGAGGGGTGCTACCTGTGCGAGCGCGCGCCCGAAGACATGGCGGACAAACTCCGCCTGGCCCTGGCGCGCGGAGGGCGCACCGATGGCCGTCGGCGCGTGGCGCACCTGTCGCTGGAGGCCACGGCCCGGCAGATACAGGCCGTGTACGAGGGCGTGTTGGCAGCGCGCAAGGGGCCATAGGATGGGTGAGGATACCATGTGGATGAGGATTCTCGCAGTGCTGGGCGAGGGCGGCCACACGAAGGAGATGGTGCGCCTGGTGGAACTCCTGGGCGACGGGTACGAATTCGGCTACGTTCTGGTGGCCGACGATGACCTGTCCGAGAAGAAGATCACGGTGCCTGGGCCGATTTTTCGCGTCATCCGCCCGCGCGACAAGGCCCACAACCTGCCCAACGATGTGCGCAAGTTCCTCGTGTGCGCGGCGCAGGCGTGGCGCGCGGTGCGGCGGTTCCGCCCATTGGCCATGATCAGCACCGGCCCCAGCGTCGCCGTGCCCGTGGCGCTGGTGTGCAAACTCCTGGGCGTGAAGGTCATCTTTGTGGAGACCGGCTCGCGGGTTACGGCCCTGTCCACGACGGGCAGGCTCATGTACCGCCTGGCAGACCTGTTCCTAGTGCAGTGGGAGCCGCTGCTGGAAAAGTACCCCAGGGCGGTCTTTGCAGGGAGGCTGTGCTGATGATCTTCGTAACCGTGGGCACCACGGATTTTGACGCGCTGGTGGAGGCGATGGATCGCATCGCGCCGTCGCTGGGTGAGGAGGTGGTGGCGCAGATTGGGCGGGGGCGCTACGAACCGGTGAACCTGCGCTGGTTTCGCAGCGCGCCATCGCTGGAGCCGTACTATCGACAGGCCGATTTGATTGTGTCGCACGGGGGACTGGGGACGGTGGTGGAGGTGGCGAGCATGGGCAAGCCCCTGGTGGCGCTGAGCAACCCCGACCGCTACGACCGCCATCAGGATGACCTGTTGGGGTACATGGAGCGCCAGGGGCATCTCCTGTGGTGCCGCGACCTGGCGCAGTTGGAGGCCGACGTGCGGCGGGCGCGCGCTACGACGTTCCGACCGTATGTCGCGCCGCCTACCCACGTCCACGAGGTGATTCGGGAGTACCTGGCCCGCGTGGCCACCGAGGCCCGGGCGCGAGGGCGGGGGCAGGGTTGACCGCGACGGGGCGCGCAGGGGCTGGTGTGTTGCCAAGGCGCGGATAGCCGTTGGCGCCCTCTTGCCGTATCCAGAGCGCGCGCCTAATCGTTAGAAAAGGGGGAAACGACATGGCTGTTCCTTTCGTAGACTTGAAGGCCCAGTACGCAGCGCTGAAGCCGGAGATAGACCAGGCGATCCAGGCGGTGGTCGATCGCTGCGACTTCATTTTGGGCCGGGCCGTTTCGGAGTTTGAAGCGGAGTTCGCCCGCTTCTGCGAGGTGCGCTTTGCGGTGGGCGTGGGCAACGGCACCGACGCCCTGCGGCTTGGGTTGCTGGCGGCGGGCATTGGCCCCGGCGACGAGGTGATCACCGCCGCCAATACCTTCATCGCCACGACCGAGGCCATCAGCCAGGCGGGCGCGGCCTTCCGCCTTGTTGATGTGGACGAGCGGACGTACAACCTGAATCCGGCCCTGCTGGAGGAAGCCATCACGCCGCGCACGCGGGCGATTATCCCCGTGCACCTCTACGGCCAGCCCGCCGATATGGAGCCGATTCTGGATGTGGCGCGCAGGCACGACCTGATTGTCCTGGAGGACGCCTGCCAGGCCCACGGGGCGCGGTACAAGGGCCGCCGCGCGGGGAGCATGGGGCACCTCGCCGCTTTCAGTTTCTATCCGGCCAAGAACCTGGGCGCCTACGGCGACGCGGGTGCCCTGGTAACCGATGATGAGGCCCTGGCCCGCAGGCTGGATTTGCTGCGCAATCATGGCCAGAAGAGCAAGTACGAGCATGTGATGGAAGGCTATTGCAGCCGCCTGGACACGCTGCAGGCGGCGGTCTTGCGGGTGAAGTTGCGGCACCTGGACGAGTGGAACGCGCGGCGGCGGCAGGTGGCCGCGTGGTACGAAGAGCGTTTGGCCGATTTGCCCGTGGTGCGGCCGTTTGTGATGCCCGATACGGAGCACGTGTACCATCTGTACGTGATTCGCACGGAGCGCCGCGACGCCTTGCGCGACTTCTTGAGCGCGCGCGGCATCGGCACGGGAATGCATTACCCCATCCCGCTGCCGCTGACCGAGGCCTACGGTGGGATGGGCTTCCGCAAGGGGCAGTTTCCGGTTACCGAGCGCCTTGCGGGGGAGATTCTGTCGCTGCCGATGTTTGCGGAGATGACCGAGGCGCAGGTGGACGAGGTGGCGGACGCCATGCGCGCGTTCTTTGCGGGGTCTCGGTAGTCGGGCCCGGATGTTGGGTGCATGGTCGCCCGGGGCTGAAGCCGCCGCGCTGAGGGCTTCCCCCTCACCCCAGCCCTCTCCCGGAGGGAGAGGGGGCGGGGCGGCGCGGGGCTGAAGCCGCCGCGCTGAGGGCTTCCCCCTCACCCCAGCCCTCTCCCGGA
>JBBIHX010000005.1:52101-56543 GCA_037446815.1 Caldilineae bacterium
GGGAGAGGGGGCGGGGCGGCGCGGGGCTGAAGCCGCCGCGCTGAGGGTTTGGGCCTGCCTGGGTGGTTTGGTGCGAGACAATTTCTGCCTATAATCAGCCCGTATTCTGGAACAGCATTGAGGAGCAAGGGGTGCATGAAACGTAGAACTTGGCTTTGGATCGCTCTGGTCGCGCTGGTGCTCGGCCCGATGGCCGTGCCGTTCGTGCCGCCGGTGGCTGCGGCAGACCCGGAACCGGAGCCCCAGATTACGCTGACCGGCGTGCAGGTTGTGGGGGATCCGAATGGCGTGGATTTGGCCACCATTCCGGGCGGGGGACGCCCGGGCGTGTACATCGCCAGAGATACGGACAACCTGGACCCGGGCTATTTCCCCATCATCGGCGGGCACGGGACTTTCACGTGGAAGGACTTGGAACCCAGCGAGGGCGTGTACAACTGGAGCAAGATAGACAACTTCCTGACCGCCCTGAGTTCCAAGGGCAAAGCCGCGGGCATCCATATCGTTACCTATAACGGACGACGCGGCGGGTTGGGCATCCCCGACTGGCTTCGCGCCCGCTACCCCGACATCGTGTTCACGGCCACGGCCGGCCCGAATTGCAGCACGAGCGCCTACCCACCCTTGGACGCCATCAAGTATCACGACTCTCACTATCAGACCGCGTACCGTAACTTCATCTACGCGCTGGGCGCGCGGTACAAGAATGACCCGCGCGTGGAGTACATCCTGGCGGGCACCGGCCTGTACGGGGAGACGCAGCCCGGCGACGACTGCTACGATAGCGCCTTCCTCGCTGCGGGGCTGACCTATGACCTGTGGCGGGCCTACGTGCGGGAGACGGCGCGGGCCTACGCCATCGCATTCGGCGGCACGGGCGACAACACGCGCCCGCCCTCAAAAACCGTGATGATTCTGAACGCGCCGGTGTACACGCACCGCTGCAACCGCGCGGAAATCATGTCCGACGTGGCGCCCATGGGGGTGGGCAACTTGGTGGCGGGGCTTCTGGCCGATGAGGACGCCGTCATCATCACGCCGCCCTATTCGCAAGCGTACTGCGGCCGACTGGACCCGCTCATCTCTTCGCAGCCGACGCTGCCGGTGGGCCACGAAGCGTACTGGTACCTCACGCCGCACGAGTACCTGGCCTACTGGGGCCTTCTGGGCGCCCTGGGCCATCAGGTGAACAACCGCTCGTATCCGGTGGATTATCTGACGGTGGACTACACGCTCACCGACTGGCGGGGGTGGATGTTCGCGGACTCGGATGGCAACCCGCGCACCGCTGTGATTGACTACTTCCGCTGGGCGCAGCCCTACTTCGGCAAGAGCGCGGCCAACGCCCCAAGCGCTTGGGTGGCCATGCGCGAGTCAGGCTATACGTGGTATCCCCAGTGGGGCAACTACTCGTACTACCTGTACCAGGACGACACCATCGCGGGCGGGCAAACGAAGGCCGTTACCTACCGCCGAGGCATAGACCCCGACGACAGCAGCCAGGCTGCGCTGGTGAACTCGCTCGTGCCCAAAGGCTACACGAGTTACAACACCAACATTGAGACCGGCGTCAACCTGGGCGGCGCATGGGCCGGCAAGGAGTCGTGGATCACCCGCCGCACCGACCAGGCCAGCGGCAACCGCTACATGTGGTTCAAGATTGACGACGGGTTCCTCTACGGCAACGCCAGCACGGTAACCATCAAGGTTACCTACTTTGACTACGGAACCGATTCGTGGAAGATAGACTACGACGCCGTGGGGGGCATCCAGCGCAGCACGGAGATTGTGGTCAAGACCAATTCGCGCACGTGGAAGACTCGGACCTTCGTCATCACCGACGCGCGCATGATGAACGGCCTCTTGGGTGCCAGCGACTTCCGGCTTGACTGCAACAACGACGGCAACGAGTACATCCACTTCGTGGAGGTGAGCAAGGGCGGCGGGGGCAGCGTGAATTTCAACATCCCGCTGCGCATGGGTTGGAACTTCGTTTCCGTGCCGCTCACGCTGGGGAGCACAAATGTGGAGACGGTTCTGGCCCCCATCAGCGGCTCGTATGGCAAGGTGTACGCCTATGATGCCTTTGACACGGCTGACCCGTGGAAGGTGTACGACATTTCGCTGCCGCCGTTTCTGAATGACCTCACGCAGATCACCACCACCAAGGGGCTGTGGCTGTGGGCGACGCAGAACACCACGTGGACGATGAACGGCTCATGGCCCTCGTCCACGGCCATCCCGCTCAAGACCGGCTGGAACCTCATCGGTTACCCGGGCCAGACAACCAAGTCGGTGGCCGACGCGCTGGCGAGCATTGCGGGGAAATACACGAAGGTGTATACTTACGATGCGTTTGACGACGCCGACCCGTGGAAGGTGTACGACATCTCGCTGCCGCCGTTCCTCAACGACCTGTCTCAACTCCAGGCGGGGCGGGCATACTGGGTGTACGTAACGCAGGACTGCACGTTGACGGTTACGAACTAAGGAGAGTCGCATGAAACGAATATTGAGACCGCTCCTCATAGGGGTCTTCATCGCGGCCCTGCTCATCGGCTATCTCCTCCCGGCGACTCCGGTGAGCGCCGTGCCGCCGTTGCCCTGCAAGTTCTACGGCACGGTCAAGCAGGGCGGGGCCAATGTGCCCGTAGGCACGGAGGTTACCGCATGGATCGCGGGCGCCCAGTATGGTGTTCCCGTGTACACGTTTGATGTCGCCAGCGAGACGTGGTACAACATAGACGTGCCCGGCGATGACCCCGACACGCCAATCAAGGATGGCGGGGTTCCGGGAGACATCGTTTCGTTCAAGGTGGGCGACGCATGGGCCGACCAGACGGGCACGTGGCAGACCGGCGGGACTGTCGTCCTGAACCTGACCATTCAGGAACCTACGCCCACCCCGACGGTTACCGGCACGCCGCCGACGGCCACGCCGACCCATACGCCGACCAACACGCCCACGGCCACCAACACGCGCACGGCGACGCCCACGGCCAGCAATACGCCCACGCGCACGGCGACACCCTTCGGCACGCCCACGCCCACGCCGCCGCCCATCAAGGTGCGCCTGCAGCGTTCGGCGTCGGGCTTCCCGCAGGTGTGGGACTCCTACATTCGCCAGGACCAGCCCGACACGAACTTCGGGCTTGACCCCAACCGCCATTTCAAGATCAAGCCGGGCCTGCCCAGCATGAAGGGGCTCATCCAGTTTGATTTGTCGGGCCTGCCTTCGGGCATCACGGTGGTGAAGGCGCGGCTGGGCCTCTTCTACCTCACGCGGTACGGCGTGTCTGGGAATTTCACGCTGTCGGCGTACCGGCTGAACCGCGCGTGGAAGGAGGCAGAGGTAACGTGGAACCGCGCCACAAGCAGCGGTGATGGCTTCTGGGAGATTCCCGGGGCTTCGGGGGTGCCGGGCGATGTGGAAGGGGGGCCTGCCGGCTCGGTCATCATCGGCGACACCGACAACACGCGCTACGAGATGGACCTTACGAACCTTGTCCAGGCCTGGGTGAGCGGCACCCCGAACCACGGCGTGCTCCTCGTCGGGAGCGGCCCCACCGCCGACGTTCGCATCTACACATCCGAGGAGCCGAACGTCAACTATCGGCCCTACCTGGACATCTGGTACGTGTACGGCGCGCCTACCTCTACTCCTACGGCTACGCCCGCAGGCCCATCGCCCACGCCGGGGCCATCGCCCACGGCTACCGTGCCGCCGTCCACGATTGTCTTGCAAGAAGGCGTGGACGGCTACGACGGCACGCGCGATGTGTACATGATCGGGGATCCCAATCTCGCGGACAAGAACTTCAACGGTGAGTTTGATCGCGCAGAGTTGAAACTCAAGACCGGCAGCCCGCCCATGCGCGCGCTGCTGTCCTTTGACCTCAGGGGCCGCCTGCCCCAGTGTGTCATCGTAACTTCGGCCACGCTGGAATTGATGGCGAACTACTATGCCAGCGATCCCACGCGGCCCATGACCGTCTCGCTGTACCGGCTGAGGCGGCCGTGGGTGGAAGACGAGGCGACGTGGAACCAGGCGGCGCTGGGCGATCCCTGGGGCGCGCCCGGGGCCGACTCGTCCGGCGACCGCGATTTCTCATCGGTGGCGTCGGCGGTTTTGGCCAGCACCAACGCCCGAATCTCCTTTACGGTTACCGACCTTGTCCAGCAGTGGGCCAACAACCCGGATGAGAACTACGGCGTGCTGATTATCGGCACGGGGAATCAGACCGTGGAGCGGCGTTTCTGGTCGTCGGAATACTCGCAGGCGACAGGCCCGCGGCCGTTGCTGCGCATCAACTGGCAGCCGTGCCCGCCGACGCCCACGCCCACGCCCACGCCCACGCCCAGGAACAGGACCACGAAGGCGGGGCAGCAGGATAAGCCCGCGCCCCACCACAAGCCCGCCCGGACGCCGACCGCGAACCACC